>CALGAJ010000363.1 GCA_937951975.1 uncultured Desulfotignum sp. | reverse complement strand
CGGGCGGATTCCCGTGCTGACCCAGGCCGGATTCTCCGGCCGCATCATCACCACCCGGCCCACCCAGAATGCATTGTCCTATATGCTGATGGACAGCGGACATATCCAGGAATCCGATGCCCAGTATCTGAATTATAAATCTTTACGGGGGTTTCTTTACCAGGAAGAACAGAAAAAGAAAAACCAGCAGCTGACCAACAAGGAAAAATCACAGATCAAGCAACTGCTCAAAAAAAATCCCTATGACCTGAATACCGATGCCATTGCCAAGCTTCAGAACCAGTACGGTCTTGACACCATCACTCCGCTGTACACCCAGGAACAGGCCAGAGAAGCCTTGACATATATTGATGGGTATCCTTTCAACCATGAAATTCCCGTGGGCCGGGATACCACGGTTAAATTTTATGTGGCCGGTCATATTCTGGGGTCTGCGTTTTCCCTGATCACGGTGAAAGATAACGGCCGTATCCGAAAAATTATGTATACCGGTGATATCGGGCGGTTTGACAAACCGATTCTCAAAAATCCGACCCTGGAATTTGATGAGCAGGATACAAAAATCGATCTGATGATCATGGAAAGCACCTATGGGGCAAGGGAGCATGGTCCGGTGGCGGACCTGGAGAGAAGCCTGAAAAAAGTGCTGCTGAAAACCCATGAGCGGGGCGGATCATTGATTATCCCGTCGTTTGCCTACGGCAGGACCCAGGAATTGGTCTATGTGTTTCACAAATTGTACGAATCCGGTCAGGTGCCCCGCCTGCCCATTTATGTGGACAGTCCTCTGGCGTCCAATCTGACCCGGGTATTTGGCGAACATCCGGAAACCTATGACAGGGAAACCCATGCCGCATTTCTGGAAAAAGGATTGAATCCGTTCTATTTTGACAAGATCCGGTTTGTTCAGACGGTCGAGGAGTCCATGAACCTGACCCGGGATGAAACCCCGCATGTGGTGATTTCCGCATCCGGGATGTGTGAAGCCGGACGCATCCTTCACCATCTGCGGTATAAAATCCACAATCCCAAAAACACAATTTTGATTGTGGGGTATATGGCCCAGCACACCCTGGGCCGTCGGATTGAAGAACTGAGTGAGCAGGCCGCCGAAGAAAACGGATCCGCTGTTCCGGAGGTCAAAATTCTGGGGAAATCCTATCCATTGGCCGCCCGGGTGGAAAAAATCGAAGGGTTCAGCGCCCATGCAGACAAGCATGAACTGATGCGGTTTGTCACACAATCCAACCTGGATATCGGCAAAATTGCCATTGTCCATGGGGAAGAATCCCAGAGTAAAGCCTTTGCCGCCGATTTGAAGGAACACGGATATGATGCGGTCATTCCCGCCCCCGGAGACATTGTTTCGTTTTAATCGATGACTTGCATGGTGACCGGCTATTTGTTTTTGGCAATGACCCAGATGCCGTGAACGATGCCGGGAATATATCCCAGCAGGGTGAGTACCAGGTTGATCCAGAAATGCTTTCCAATGCCAACCTGCAGAAAAACACCTAAAGGCGGCAGTATGACAGTAATGATGATTTTTATCAGTTCCATTTTTCTCCTTTGTACGGATAACGGGTTCAAGTTTTTCAGGTCTGTTGCGACCGTGATGCCGTGGTATGATACACCATATCCTGTTGGCGGAAAAGAAAAAACACAGAATAAATATTGGACAAGCCGCTTTTCACGTTTTATGTTAAATGACAGTTTCGTTTTCCCGGTCCGGGTACCAGGGAAATAAATGTGAATGACCGGCTTTTAAATCCAAAAAAAAGCCGGCGACCGGGGTAAATTGATATATGCCCTGAAAGGATTTTTTGTACAATGACTGATACCATCAAAGCAGGCGACA
>CALGAJ010000362.1 GCA_937951975.1 uncultured Desulfotignum sp. | reverse complement strand
AAAACCGGGCCGATTCCACCGTGGTGAACCCCCGGTTCCAGATCAGGCCGGCGGTGACCGGATGGCAGCCCAGTTCCTGTGAAAACCGGCACACTTTGTCCGGATCGGTATCTGCATATGTGACATGTGTTTTTACTGGCATGTGATGGATTTTATATAAGGGTTGCCCAGAATTGTCAATTGCTCCCAGACCCAAAGTTCACACCGGATTGCCGGACGTCAGGATCAAAATCAAAGGTCTGAAAAGTGTTTGAGTAATCACAGGTTTTAGTGCTATACTGCTTTTTTTTAATAAAGGTGAATAACCCAATGACCCTGCAGATGCTGCATAAAGAATTCCGGGTGGACAAAACCCGCATCGGATTCATCAAATTTATATTTGAAGCCTATGAAGGTATTGCCGTTGCCACCACACTGGATGCCGGCACCGGCCACATACGCCTTGCCATTGCACCGGATCTGGCAGACGAGGCATTCCGGATCATTGCGGATTTAAAAAAGGATTTTGAATTTCATGCATTATAACGGGTATGCCCATATTCATACCATCGGATGTCAGATGAATGTGTATGATTCCGAAAAACTGGGCACAGTGCTGCATGCCTTAGGGTATCAACAGACCCGGCACCCGGAACAGGCGGATATCATTGTCTGCAATACCTGCGCCATCCGCCACAAGGCAGAGGAGAAAGCGTTCAGTTTCCTGGGCCGGTTTGCCGGGGAAAAACAAAAAAATCCCCGTCTCATCACGGTGATGGCCGGGTGTGTGGCCCAGCAGGAGGGGAAAAACGCATTCCAGCGCCTGCCGCACCTGGATCTGGTGCTGGGAACCCAGGCATTTTCCCGGTTCGGCACCCATATTGCGGCATTGAAATCCGGTCAGCGCCGGATCGTGGATACGGCACCCTCGGATGTCATTTTCGAGACCCTGCCCGATGATACCGCGTTCAAGGAGAACCCGGTATCCAAATTCGTCACCATCATGCAGGGATGTGACAATTTCTGCACCTATTGCGTGGTGCCGTATGTCCGGGGCAGGG
The DNA here is from genome assembly GCA_937951975.1 of uncultured Desulfotignum sp. Lineage (GTDB taxonomy): Bacteria > Desulfobacterota > Desulfobacteria > Desulfobacterales > Desulfobacteraceae > Desulfotignum. Next base: position 4,202 of record CALGAJ010000362.1, on the reverse strand, counting down.
AACGAAGCCGTTCCTGGCAGTCCATTGTAACGGAGATCCGGATGCTGGCGGAAAAAGGCATCCGGGAGGTCACCCTGCTGGGCCAGAATGTCAACTCATACGGAGCCAGGGAAAACAGCCTGTCATTTGCCGGGCTTCTGGAAAACGTGGCGGAAGTTGACGGTATTCACCGGATCCGGTTTGCCACCTCGCATCCCAAAGACCTGTCCCAGGACCTGATCCAGGCCATGGCAGACCTGGACAAAGTGTGCAATCACCTGCATCTGCCCGTGCAGTCCGGTTCCAACCGGATCTTGAAAAAGATGAACCGGGGGTATACCCGGGAAATCTATCTGTCCCGAATCGATGCATTGAGATCTGCGATACCGGATATCGGTCTGTCCACGGACATCATTGTGGGGTTTCCGTCGGAAACTTCGGAAGAATTCGAAGAAACCATGGCCCTGGTGGAACAGGTGGAATTTGATTCCATTTTTGCGTTTGCCTATTCAGACCGGTCTTCCGCACCGGCGTCAAAATTTTCAGACCCGGTCAAGGATACGGAAAAAATGGCCCGTCTCAACCGGTTGCTGGCATTTCAGGACACCATTACCCGGAAGAAAAATGAGCAGATGACCGGTCAAGTGGTCCAGGTTCTGGTGGAAGGAGCCAGTTCCAAACAGCATGACGGGTTTGTGAAAACCACGCCTCATACCCGGCAGATGACCGGCAGAAGCGCGGCCAATAAAATCGTTCATTTCCCGTCCGATACCCTGGCCGCCGGTGATCTGGCGACAATTAAAATTTTGAGCGCGTATCCCCATTCCCTGTGGGGACATCCCCTGGAGCAGTGAAGTCATGAAAACCAAAACCGTGAAAATCGGCAGAAACGATCCATGTCCCTGCGGCAGCGGGAAAAAATACAAACACTGCTGCCGAAACAGCAAAAAGGAAGTATCTGTGAAAGACACCTACAAACAGCAGTACAACATTGTTTTAAAAACCCCGGCCCAGGTCGAAGGAATCCGGCGGGCGGGCAGACTGTTGATGCAGATCATGGACGGGGTGGAAAAAATGATCCGTCCGGGCCTGGTGACCGAAGAGATCAACACCTTTGTCCACAACCAGACCATTCAGGCCGGTGCCATTCCCGCTCCGTTGAATTACCGGGGGTTTCCCAAAAGCGTGTGTGTGTCCATCAATGAAGTGATCTGCCACGGGATTCCCGGTGACCGGGCCCTGCAGGACGGGGATATCGTGAACGTGGACATCACACCCATTCTGAACGGGTATTATGCCGATGCCAGCAAAACATTTTTTGTGGGCAATCCGGGTCCGGCAGCCAGAAAAATCGTATCCGTGGCGGCCGAATCCCTGAAACTGGGCATGGAAGCCGTGGCCCCGGGCGCGACCCTGGGCGATGTGGGGTATGCCATCCAGAATTATGCCGAAGCCCAGGGATGTTCCGTGGTCCGGGAATTTGTGGGCCATGGCGTGGGTATTGATTTTCATGAACAGCCCCAGGTGCTGCACTTCGGATCTCCGGGTAAAGGCGTGGTTCTGGTGCCCGGCATGGTGTTCACCATCGAGCCCATGATCAATCTGGGCAAAAAAGAGCTGCATATTCTGCCGGACAAATGGACGGCCGTGACCAATGACGGGTCATTGTCGGCCCAGTTCGAGCAGACCATTCTGGTGACGGAAACCGGATATGAAAGCCTGACGCCTTACGATCTTTAGCGTGAAATCAAGTTGCCGGCAGACGGCTGGACCCCCACGGGCGGATAGGTTTGCATTGTTGCCGCAAATCTGCGGCACAGATCCGGATCTGTTTTGTGTATATACAATTGTCCTTCCTGGTCCACTCCCCGGATCACACCGTCATATAAAAACCACTGCACCAGCAGGTCACTGACTTTTTCCCTGTCCAGATCCAGATCAAGGTGTGGGTCTGGGTCCGGGGCCGGACAAGGGCAGAGGGGTGCCAGACCTTTATCCACACGGTGTTTCAGATAATTCAGCATCCGGCCCAGGCGCAGCAGGGTCACGGCCTGAACCCGGGTGGTGGTATGGTCCACCGGAAATGCCGTGGACCGCATCAAAGAAAAGTGGCCTGGCAAAACCCCTGTTTGCCGGCACAGATCATAATCCCGGCTGCCCGGGGCCGGGTAGAAAATAGACAGGCCTGCCAGTGTGGGCCGGGCTGCCAGATACAGCAGATCCGCCAGAGAATCGGACGCAGCCTGTCCCGGGGCCCCGGCAATCAGGTAGGACACACACTCAAGCCCCAGTTGTTGCGCCCAGACCAGGACCTGATCATGGGCCGCCCGGACATCCGGCCGCCGGAACCGTTTCAGCTGGCCAGCCGACACGGACCCCACAGACAGGTTCAGCGTCTTGAATCCCGCAGCTGCCATGGCCTGGATCATTTCCAGGTCCAGGGACGGGGGAAACAGCCCGTTCATGGCCCGCAGCTCCACACGGGACCGGTCTGCGAACACCTGTGAGATTCCCTCCAGCAATTCCATAAACCAGACCCGGTCAAAACTGATATTTTCATCTTCAAAATCGATAAATCCGATATCCCGGCCCGCAGCCTGGTTTTGAATCTCTTCGATCACATGGGCCACCGGCCGTTTCCGGTATCTGCCGTGGCTGGAGACGGCGGAGACCGCACAATAGGAACAGGGCATGGGGCATCCCCGGCTGGACACCACCATGATGGCATCCTGATGTTTCCGTTGATAATAGGAAAGATCCACGGGATCCGGTACGGGCAGCTTGGACAGATCCGGGGTCCAGTAAGGCGGCTGGATCACCTGCTGCCCCGGGTTATGACCATTGTCGGATTTTTCCTGGAACGCGATGCCGGGAACCTGTGATACGGGTGTGTTTTCCTGAAGGGCCCGGCACAACAGGGGCAGGGTGTGTTCCCCCTCGCCCCGGAGCACATAATCGATGTCCGGAGATGCGATTACCTGTTCAGGAAACAAGGTGGGATGGTGCCCGCCCATGACAATGACGGCGGTGGGATTCCGGCGCCGGATAGCCGCAGCCGTGGCCATGGCCGTGTGGTGATACGCGGAGAACAAAGAAGAGATGCCCACCAGAAAAGGCGTATGCCGGGCTGTTTCCAGCGCGATATGATCCAGGTGATACCCGAAATGCCGGTATTCATGAAACAGGCAGAACAAAGACCGGTCGGCCCGGCCGTAAAATTCATCCATATAAGCGAACATTTCAGGCCGGTGCATGGGTTTTGATTTCCGGGTGGCCAGGCCATCCATGATGGCTGTGGTGAATCCATGGGACTTAAGCCCTGCGGCAATGGACATCAGCCCGTAGGGCAGGGTGCGCTTGCGGGTCAGGTAATAATCTTCAATGGGCGGCTGTACCAGGACCACCTGTGCCATGCCGGATCACACCACCCTGGGAAACCGGGCAATGACCCCCAGGCAGATCACGGGAACAAATGCCAGGGCAAACAGCACGGTTTCGATGCCGTAGACATCAGCCAGCCCCCCCACCAGGGGAGACACGGCCCCTCCCAGCCCATAGGCCAGTCCCATCATCAGGCTGGACACCATGGCCCGGGACCGGGGCACCAGTTTCTGGGCCATGACCACGCCTAACGGCAAGGGCGCCAGCACGAAAAAACCGGCCGTAAACGCACCGGCAAATACCCACGGGCCGGGCAGGTACAGATACAGCATCAACGCCGGTGCCATGAACAGATAAGACATGAAAAAGATTCTCTTGAACCCGGTGCGGTCCGCCATATATCCGGCCAAAAGCCCGCTCAAAGTCCCGGCCACGATGAAAAACGCCACAATCAGGCCCACGCTGGGCAAAGGATGCCCGGCATCCACCAGGAAAATAGGCATGAATGTCATGAATGCCTGGCCTGTGACGGCCCGGAGAAACATGACCAGCCAGATGAGAAAAATGGTTTTGTACACCGGACCCAACGTGGTTTTCAGTGATTTGAAAAACCCCAGGTGGGACAGGTTTTCACTTTTGGGCCGGGGCAGGTATTTTAAACAGAACAAAAACGCCACCAGTCCCAGCAATCCGGTCCAGGGCATGGCTTCCAGGCCCCAGTGCGCCACATACCAGGTGATGAACACCGGTCCCAAAGCAAAGGACAGGGTGCCGCCGGTATTGTAGATGGACAGGCAGAACCCGGTGCGGTTGCCGCTGTACAGCGGCACCATGCCCGTGGT
>CALGAJ010000361.1 GCA_937951975.1 uncultured Desulfotignum sp. | reverse complement strand
GTAGATTGTATTCATAAATGCCAACAATTTTTGAAAAAATCAGGAGATAAAATGGTTACTCCAAAAAACCGAACTTTTTTCCCATGAAGAGGTATGGGATGACTGATGCGCAAATGTATCTTGCTAAAAAATGACCCAGTCCCGTAACTGTCTTTTCATCGGCGTGCTTCTGACGGCGGTGATGTTTGCCATGTCCCAGTTCTACCGGTCGTCGGTGGCGGTGATCTCTCCCAATCTCATGCAGGAAATGGGAATGAACGCCCTGGATTTAAGCCGGATATCAGCCGCGTTTTTTTATGCGTTTGCGCTCATGCGGATCCCGGTGGGCATTTTTCTGGACACAGTGGGCCCCAAGACTGCCATGGTGGCGCTGACTTTGGTGTCGGTGGCCGGGGCCGTGATCTTTGCTCTGGGCACCAGTCCGGCCTGGCTGACCTTCGGCCGGGTCTTGCTGGGCATCGGCATGGCCTGCAATTTCATGGGATCCTTGAAACTGCTGACTCTGTGGTTCAAACCCCGGCAGTTTGCCACGCTGTCGGCCATGGTGGTGTCTTTGGGGACCCTGGGAAACATTGCGGCAGCCACGCCCCTGGTGCTTCTGGTGGGGCTGGTGGGGTGGCGGTACAGTTTTCTGATCATTGCCGGATTCACCCTGATTCTGGCGCTGGTGTTCCTGGCGGTGATCCGGGAGCGGACCGGAAACGGCGCAGCAGACACCCCGGATACGGAAGATATCCGGCCCCGGGTGTCCGAGACCCTGGCCCGGGCATGGGACCTGTTTCACCGGAAAGACTACTGGATCATCTCTTTGGCCACGTTCTGCCGGTACGGCATTTACGCGGCGGTCCAGGCGCTGTGGGCCGGGCCGTTTCTCATCCATGTGCTGGAACTGCCCCCGGTCACGGCCGGCAATATCCTGTTTCTCATGAGCATCGGCCTGATTGTGGGGTGCCCTTTGTGCGGGTGGCTGTCTGATTCCGTGGTGGGGGCCCGGAAAAAGATCATCATTCCAGGCATGGTCTGCATGGTGGGCCTGCTGCTGGGCATGAACCGCCTGACGCCGGATTCCGGGGTGTGGATCGTGTCTCTGGTGTTTTTCTCATTCGGCCTGACCTCCGGGTCCGGCCAGGTCATGTACGCGCACATCAAGGAACAGGTGCCCCGGGCCAATGCCGGCCTGGCCATGACCGGTATCAATTTTTTCACCATGGCCGGGGTGGCTGTGTTTCTCCAGGGTCTGGGCCATGTGATGACCCGGTTTTTTCCAGGGGCTTCCCTGACCCTGCCGGCATTTCACCTGGCGTTTCATGTGTGCGCGGCCTGTTTGACCGGTATTGCCCTGCTGTACTGTCTGACCCGAGAAACGCTGAAAAAACGCCCTGCCATCCGTTAACGGGCATCCTCATCCAGGATAGTCCGGATCTTGATCGCCAGGTCCCGGCCGGTAAACGGTTTCTGGATAAAATTCACACCCGTGTCCAGAATGCCGTGATGGGCGATAACGTTGGCCGTATATCCGGACATGTACAGCACCCGGATGTCCGGATAGTGTTTCCGGACCTGTTCGGCCAGGTCCCGGCCGTTCATGTTCGGCATGACCACATCGCTGAGCAGCAGATGGACCTCGCCGTCATGACGCTGAATCCGGTCCAGGGCCTCTTCCGGGTCCAGTGAGGCGATCACGTGATATCCCAGGTTCTCCAGCACTTTTTCAGCCAGGGTCAGGATCGCTTTTTCATCTTCCACCACCAGCAGGGTCTCGCCCCGGGCGGGTGGAACCGGCAGCTCGTCATGTAACACCGCTGCCTGCGCGTCCTCCTCATGGCTGGGCAGATAAATTTTGAAAGTGGCCCCACTGCCCGGCTCGCTGTAGACATGGATGAATCCGTTGTTCTGCTTGACAATGCCGTAAACCGTTGCCAGCCCCAGGCCCGTGCCTTTGCCTTTCTGCTTGGTGGAGAAAAACGGCTCGAACAGGTTTTCCCGGGTATGGCGGTCCATGCCGCTGCCATTGTCGCTCACGGCCAGCATCACGAACTCTCCGGGCATGAATCCTTCATGAACCGAGCAGTATTGTTCATCCACCCGGATGTTCCGGGTTTCAATGGTGACTTTGCCGATTCCGTCGATGGCATCGCTGGCATTCACCAGCAGGTTGGCCAGAATCTGATCCACCTGGGAAGCATCCATGTACACGGACCACAAATTCGCACCTGGATGCCAAAACAGTGTGATGTTCTCACCGATGAGCCGCCGCAGCATCTTGAGCGAGACTTCGATCACGGCGTTGAGATCCAGGGCTTTGGGCTGGATAGTCTGTTTCCGGGCAAACGCCAGCAGCTGCCGGGTAATGTCCGACGATCGACGGGCCGCATTCTGGATTTCCTGAAGATCGGCATGCAGCGAACTGTCCGGCTCGATTTTCAGCTGTCCCAGCTCCGCATACCCGATGATCACGTTGAGCATGTTGTTGAAATCATGGGCCACTCCGCCGGCCAGCCGGCCCACGGATTCCATTTTCTGGGACTGGAGCAGCTGGGACTGGAGTTTTTCCCGGGCAGCTTCCTGTTTTTTCTCCCGGGTGATATCTTCCACCTCCCCCATCACGCCCATCACCCGGCCCTGAAAATCATGGATCGACGACAGTGAGAGGCGGATGTCCAGAAAGGTGCCGTCCTTTTTCCGCCGGACCCGCTCCAGACCGGTGATCACCCCTTTTTCCAGCACCTGCTGCTGCATTTCCTCGAACTCATGACGGCTGTCTTCCGGAACAATGGGCAGCCGTTGGCCCATGACTTCATCCGCAGTCCATCCGAACATCTTCTGGGCTGAGTCGTTCCATTCAATGACATTACCGGACATATCCACACTGTACAGTGCCACCGGCGAGCACGCGATCATGGCACGCTGGAATTCCGAACTGTCATGCAGTTCCCGGGTTTTAAGGGCCACCCGGCGCCGCAGGGTCCAGGACCACAAGACCATTGCCAGCAGCACGAGAACCAGGGGAATGACCACTATGGCCAGATAGCGCAATGCCCGGACCAGGGGCAGTGTTTTTTCCTGGTACCGCCCCAGCCATTGATCCTGGATGCGATGGTACTCTCCGGTCTGTTCCACCAGCGCCAGTCCCTCGCTGAACTGGGCCAGCAGGGCGGACTGCCCGTTTTTCACGGCATAGGCGTATTTTCCGGTAAAAATACCGGTATTCCCCAGAATCAGATCCGGCCAGTCGTTTTTTTCCATCAGATACAGTGCGCTGACACGGGGCACCACTGCGCAGTCACTTCCCCCGTCCTGCACCGCCTGCAGGACCTCTTTTAACGTGTCCTTCAGAAACAACGCCGGGGTCACCTCTTTTTTCGCCAGAAAATCAAGTATCACATCCCCTTTCTGGGCAGCCAGACGTCTGCCCGCAAGATCCTCAACCGTTTCAGGAGGGGATCCCCTGTCCCTGCGGGTCACGCCCACATAATAGGAGACCATGTGGGCCGGAGAAAAGTCAAACACCCGGTCCCGTCCATCCAGATAGTAAATGCCCTGGATCGCGTCGATCTCCCCGTTTTCCAGGGCCTGGACCGTGTCATTCCAGGATCCCAGGCGGATCTGGATGTCCATGTTCATCTCCTGGGCGATGGCCCGGGTCAGGTCCACCATGAACCCGGCCGGACGGCCGTCTTCATCCAGGTATTCAAAAGGGGGATAATCATGGTCCCCGCCCACGATAATCGGCCGGTCGGACGGCAGCTCAAGTGCGGCAAACCATTTGGCATGCAGCCGGCGGTAGGTGCCGTCCGCCATGACCAGGGAAAGCCCTTCGTTGAGCAGGGCCAGGGTTTGACGGTCTCCTTCTTTCACCGCAAAACAGAAATCCTGGCGGAACGCCTCCTCCGGAAACCGGATCATTTCCAGGCCGGTGAGGCCCCCTTCCTGGATCAGGCGCAGGGCCAACAGCCGCTGAATGAACACGGCGTCATGCCGGCCCTCTGCCAGCTCCCGCAGTGCCAGATCAAAGGTGGGCCGGGGAACGATCTCCAGACCCCGGTCTTCGCGCCTTAGAAACTCTTCGGCATTGTCGCCGGTCATCACCGCCACCTGCCCTCCCTTCAAATCCGCCAGAGACAGGACCCCGGTGGTGCCTTTTCGCACCACGATGGCCCCATGCAGCGACATGTAGGGAAACGTGAAATCATACAGAGCCTCGCGCTCAGGGGTGCGGCCCACCAGGGGAAGGGCCTGGACCTCGCCTGTTTCCAGCCATTGCCGGACCTTTGACCACGGCCCGGTGCGGAACGTGACTTCATGGCCCATGGCTGCCAGAGACGCTTGCAGCAGCTCCACTGAAAACCCGCCGGCCCGGCCGGACTCATCCACAATGGAAAAAGGAGGATAGTCGATTTCGGCGGCAGAGCGCACCATCGGCACAGAGTTCCCGGTTTGGGGACCGGCAGATGCCGGGACCGGGAAGACTGCGCAGATAATACCGATCAGAACCCCCCAGGTGCGGACGGTTTCAAGAAATTGGAATAAACGGCTCATGATGAACGGGATTATCCTTGCAATGATTATATGACCTGTCTATTGAATATGTAGTCTGAAATCCCCTTTACAGTCAAGGGGAAAAACCCGTATAAAGGGGAATATATCCAAATTCAACTTTTCCGGAACAGGAAGACAAGGAGAACAGATGGAAATTTCACCCCAGAACACGCGCATCGGATTCATCGGCCTGGGGGTCATGGGACACAGCATGGCCGGTCATATTCTGGACAGCGGTTATAAGGTCTGCGTTTACACCCGGACCCGGTCCAAGGCCGATGATCTGGTGAAAAAAGGGGCGGTGTGGGCCGGAACGGTCCGGGACCTGGCTGAAAACGCAGATGTGATCATCTCCATTGTGGGGTATCCCCGGGATGTGGCACAGATTTATCTGGATGCGGACGGGATTCTGGAAAATGCGGCAGCCGGGTCTGTGGCTATTGACATGACCACATCGGAGCCGGCACTGGCCCGGACCCTGGCAGCCCGGGGCCGGGAAAAAGGCATCCAGGTGCTGGATGCGCCGGTATCCGGCGGAGATCTGGGTGCCCGAAACGCCACCTTGTCCATCATGGTGGGCGGGGAAAAAGCTGTGTTCACTGAACTGATTCCGCTGCTTGAGGTCATGGGAAAAAATATCGTGTACCAGGGGCCGGCCGGATCGGGCCAGCACACCAAAATGGCCAATCAGATCGCCATTGCCGCC
>CALGAJ010000360.1 GCA_937951975.1 uncultured Desulfotignum sp. | reverse complement strand
CTTCCGGGAAATTTTGAATGGACCCGGGAGGAATTGCGGGAGCATCTGCGGGAGCTGTGTGAATATTATCGGGATGAGTACCTGGGGAAGGGGGATCAGTGCACCGTGGATATATAAAAGACTGGCGCAAGTCATTAGATCACCCACTCTTTAAAAAGCCCTTGGTCTGGCATTTCTGGGGATACTGTTTAAAGAAAGCCGCCTATAAAGATACTGAGTGCTTTATAAACGGCCAGGTTATCAAAATACCAAAAGGGTCTTTTGTGTTCGGGCGGAGGGTAGCGGCAGCCGAGACAGGCTTAACAGAGAGACAAATCAGAACCGCTTTAAAACATTTAGAAAAACTCCAAAATTTGACCATCGAAACGACCAACCGATATTCTATAATATCTATAACAAAATGGGATATTTACCAGCAAGACGACCAGCGAAACGACCAGCCGAATGTCCCAAGACCGTCCCAAGACCGTCCCAAGAGCGACCACATACAAGAAGGACAAGAAGGACAAGAAAGTACTGAACTACCTAAAGGTAGTTCGTCGGAACCCGAGGTTCCAACGAAAATTTGCCCGCATGAAAAAATAAGATTGCTTTATAACAAAATCCTTCCTGAACTACCAACCTGCACAGTCCGCAACAAAACATTTGATGAACACACCCGAGCCAGATGGAGAGAAAAACCGGAAAGGCAAAACCTCGATTGGTGGGAATCTCTTTTCCAGGATATCCGGAAATCTGATTTTTTAATGGGCCGGTCAAAATCTGATTTCCAGGCATCGCTGGACTGGATAGTCAAGCCAACCAACATGACCAAGATCCTTAACGGCAATTACAAAAACAAAAATAACCATGACAAGCACAACAACTTCAAGGAGAAGCATTATGACGGTACTCCCATTGACCAAATCAGCTGGATGCAAAATTGAAACGTGTGAAAAGCATGGTGACTATGAAGCGCAGCCGTGGCAAAGTCCCACTGGCCGGGTATTTTATACACATTGCCCTGAGTGTGACGCAGAGCTGAAGGCCAAACAGGAACAGGAGGAAAAAGCGGCCAAAGAGCGCAAATATTATGCCCGCCTATCCTGTTCCGGAATCTCAAAAAGATTTATCAACTGCACATTCGACGGGTACAAACCTGTTTCAGAAAACGCGGCCAGTGTGTTCAAGGCGGTCCGGTCTTACCATGATCAGTTCCAGAAAATCAAAGAGACCGGCACCAGCCTGATGATGTGCGGCCGGCCCGGCACAGGGAAAACCCATCTTGCAAACGCCATGGCAATATCTTTGATCAACCATGGAACCCCGGTCACCTATACGACATCGTTCAAGATGATGGCCAGGATAAAAGCCACTTACAACAAATTCGATGCGAAAGAAACCGAATCTGGAGTTATTGAGGCTTTGACCCGGGCTGAGTTGCTGATCATAGATGAGGTGGGTGTCCAGTTCGGTTCAGAGGCAGAGAAGGTACTTTTTTACCAGGTGATCAACGGCCGGTATGACAATGTTTTGCCGACGGTCCTGATTTCGAACCTGAACTCTATGGAACTTGAGCAGTTTATCGGTGAGCGGTGTTATGACAGGTTGAAGGAGGGGGCTGGTGCTGTTCTATCATTCGACTGGGATTCTTACCGGAAATGACCATCAACCGCACCATAGCCCACCTTCCCATTTGCCCCACCTGCGGCAAACGCTGTTACCCCAAACAGTCAAAGGCCAGGGCAGCGGCAAGGCTGATGGAATCACAGCAGGGGATTCCGTTCAACACATACCGGTGCGGATCAGTCTGGCATATCGGCAAAACTTTTAAAAACAGATTCTTGAAAAAGGTGGATATGGGATCAAAAAAAGCGGCAATCGG
>CALGAJ010000359.1 GCA_937951975.1 uncultured Desulfotignum sp. | reverse complement strand
CGGTCCGGACCTGGAGCAGTTTGACCAAGACCGTTTTAAGGGCAATGCGGGTATGACCGGTGCGTTTGACCATATCTTCATCCGCCAGCAGAACCTGAAGCAGCTGCCCCAGATATTCTTCCGGCATCTGTGCCACCCGGGTGTGAATCTGTTTTTTCTCACCGGCGGTCAGGTTGACGGCCGGATGGTCCGGACCGCATCGTCGGATGATGTTCAGATGCCGGACATGGGCAATCAGATCTCCGTAGAATTTTTTCAAGTCCAGGCCGGTATCATTGATACGGTCCACCAGAGAGATCAGGCCGGGGACATTTTTTTCAAACAGGGCGTCACTTAATTCGTGCATGATGCGCCGGTCCGGGACCCCGAGGTTTTCCACCACCCCTTCATGGGAGATCGTTTTTTCAGGGGTGGCGGACAGTATCCGGTCCAGCAGGCTCAAGGCATCGCGAACCGATCCGTCCGCTTCCAGGGCGATCAGGTCCAGCCCCTGATCCTGAACATCAAATCCTTCTTTGTCGCATATTTTTTTCAGCAGCTCGGCGATGGCCTCCAACGGGATCCGGCCCAGATCATGGCGCTGGCACCGGGACAGGATGGTGGCCGGGATTTTATGAACTTCAGTGGTGGCAAAGATGAACAGCACATGATCGGGCGGTTCTTCCAGGGTTTTGAGCAGCGCATTGAACGCGGCTGTGGACAGCATGTGCACTTCATCGATGATATAGATTTTGTACGGGGCGGCAGCCGGCAGATATGTGACGTTTTCCCGCAGGTCCCGGATCTGGTCGACGCTGTTGTTGGAAGCCCCGTCGATTTCAAATACATCCGCACTGTGACCGGCAATGATTTGTTTACAGGATTTGCACTGGTTGCACGGGGTCGGGGTGGGGCCGGACGCGCAGTTCATGGCTTTGGCCAGAATCCGGGCAATGGTTGTTTTGCCGGTGCCCCTGGGGCCGGTGAACAGCATGGCATGGGCCACCCGGTCCTGCATAATGGCGTTCACCAGAGTCGTGGTGACATGGGCCTGGCCCACCACATCGTCAAATGTCTGGGGCCGGTATTTGAGTGCTAAAACCTGATACGACATGGCGTCCGAAGGGGGTGTGGCGGAGAGGGAGGGATTCGAACCCTCGGTACCCGGTTAGGATACACACGCTTTCCAGGCGTGCACCTTCAGCCGCTCGGCCACCTCTCCGCAGTCAATTAATCTGGGGAAAATAGTATCTTTTTGCACCGGTGTCAAGGATTAAACCGCCGGATAGGTGAAATCACCACTGAAAAAGGGCTGAATACGCCCGGGTGGGGGTGCCGTCCGAATGGTACAGATACAGCGGCGGGCACTGGGTGGTGGCGCCGGTGCCGGATTTGACCGCACTGACCAGGACCCGTTGGACCGCATCATTGACATAAAAATGGACATACCTTATCCAGTCGATCCGGAATCCGGTATGTGCCAGTGCGGCGGTGAGATCCTGTGTGCGGGATGCCGGAAAAATCAGGCACAGCCGTCCGCCCGGTCGTAAAAAAAGATGGGCGCAGGCTGCCAGTGTTTCGATATCCAACGTGATTTCATGCCGGGCCAGAGCCCGTCCCCGGTCCGGGTTCACCCGGCCGGTGGATTTTTTTTTGTACGGGGGATTGGACACAACAAGGTCCATGGGTGACGGCAGATCGGTCACAGACAGGGTCCGGATGTCCTGGTGCCGGATGCGGATCCGGTCTGTCATATGGTTGTACTCGGCATTTTTCCGGGCCAGATCAGCCAGATTTTTCTGAATTTCGATGCCGGTGATCGAGACTCCCGGATACCGGCCCGCCAGAATCAAACACAGAATCCCGCATCCGCACCCGATGTCCATGATGCGGTCTTCAGGCCCCGGAAAGACATGGCCGGCCAGAATGACCGGGTCCAGGGAAAACCGGTACCCGGTTTCAGGCTGAAACAGGGTCAACGGGGGATCAAACAGGGTATCAACTGTATATGCTGCCAATCTTGAACCGGATCTGCTGAACCAGGGGCTGGTCCAACTGGGTATTGATATTGGAAACCATCTGTTTTTCCAGAAATTTGAGCTGATGGATCCATGATGAACTGGATACATGAACAATGAGCACGCCGTCTCTGAACGCATGCGGCTTGGCATTCTGGGCGATGGGTTGCCCCACGGCCGTTTCCCAGATATCCCAGATGCAGGTCATATCCGTGTCTTTGGCCGGCCGGTATTTTTCCAGGGCTGCGGCAAGAATGTCCCGGATATGAATCAGTTTGCGGTTGTCGGAAGGGGTGGTCATGGGCGGATCCTGTTGGGTTGAAATATAAAATATTTTTTTATAACACGGACCCCGGGGGTTGGGTATGATTTTTTTAAATTTCTGCCTTTCCGGTCAGATCGGACTGGAGAACGGGTTCGAAAAATATTGCCTTTTGCGGTTGATAATAATATATTGATTCATTAATATTAAAGGTTCACATAAAATTTTATCGTAAACATCAAACAGGAACTCATTATTTATGAATTGGGATTGGGAAAAGCTGAGGGAAAACCAGCAGAAATATGAAAAAAACCGGGGCGGCAGCGGGGGGGGACCGGGTATGCCGAAGCCGCCGCAGATGGATGAAATTTTTAATAAGTTCAAAGGATTCAAGTTCCCCGGTATTTTTCTTGTGATTGTCGTGCTGCTCGGGCTCTATCTGGCATCTTCCACGTTTTTTACCGTGGACAGAAGCGAGGTGGGCGTGATCCAGCGGTTCGGCAAGTATAACCGGCTGGCCCAGCCCGGGTTGAATTTCAAGCTGCCCTCGGGGATCGAAAAGGTCACCAAGGTCAACGTCCGGACCCCGGAAACCGAAGAATTCAGTGTCAAGGGAGAGGGTACCGGCACATACGGGTCTGCGTCGGAATCTTCCCTGATGCTCACCGGTGATCTGAACGTGGGCGTGGTTCCCTGGATCGTTCAGTACCGGCGGGCCGATCCCCGGGCATACCTGTTCAATGTCAAGGATGTGACCTCGCTGCTTCGCAACATGTCCGAAGCCACCATGCGAACCATTGTGGGAGACCGCAGCATCAACGAGGTGATCACCGAGCGGGCCGAGATCGCCCTGGCGGCCCGGCAGATGCTTCAGACCGAGCTGGACAATGCCAAAGCCGGTATCGCCATCGTGAACATCGAGATGAAACGGACCAATGTGCCCGAACCGGTCCAGGCATCCTTCAACGAGGTGAACCAGGCCATCCAGGAAAAGGAACAGACCATATACAAGGCCAGAGAAGAATACAACAAAGCCGTGCCCCTGGCCCGGGGTGAAGCCCAGCGGGTGATCAAGGATGCGGAAGGGTATGCCATTGACCGGGTGAACCGGGCCCAGGGGGATGCCACCCGTTTCCTGGCGGTGTATGACGCCTACAGTCAGGCCAAAGATGTGACCCGGAACCGCATGTATCTGGAGACCATGCTGGGTGTGCTGCCGAAAATCGGAGCCAAGTACATTATTGACTCGGACCAGAAAAATATGCTGCCCCTGCTGAATATGGGGGAGGGCGCATCAACACTTTCAGACAGATTTCTTCAGAAAGGTGAATAACATATGAATTCGCAGCAATTTAAAGTATTGGGTGTGGCGCTTCTGGTCATACTGGCCGTGGTTGTGTACGATGCCGCGTTTATCGTGGATGAAACCGAGCAGGTGGTGATCACCCAGTTCGGCCGGATTACCGGAGAACCGGTGACGGAGCCGGGATTGAACTTCAAGGTACCGTTTATCCAGAAAACCAATTATTTCCCCAAGCATCTGCTGGAGTGGGACGGGTCCCCGGGCCAGATTCCCACCCGGGACAAGACCTATATCTGGGTGGATACCTTTGCCAGATGGCGCATCGTGGATCCTCTGACCTATTTTCAGACAGTCAAGGATGAACTGTCCGCCCTCAAGCGGCTGGACGACCTGATCGATCCGGCCACCCGGAACCTGATCAGTTCCTATCCCCTGGCCGAGATTGTGCGCAATACCGACCGGCCCATGGATACGTTTGAAGGATTCGGCATCGATACCGAAGAACAGCTTGAAGAAGAGCGGCCCAGGCGGGTCAGATATACCGTGAACCTGGGCCGGGAGGAAATTACCCGCCGTATTGTGGCCCAGGCCAGTGAAAAACTTGAAGAGTTCGGTATCGAGCTGGTGGATGTGAAGATCAAGCGCATCAATTATATTGACAGTGTTCGGCGGTCCGTGTATGACCGGATGATTGCGGAAAGAAACCAGATTGCGGAAAAATTCCGGGCCGAGGGCCGGGGGGAGGCCAGCAATATCCGGGGTGAAAAGGAAAAAGATCTTCAGGTGATCAAATCGGAAGCTTACCGTATTGCCGAAGAAACCAAGGGTAAGGCGGATGCGGAAGCGGCCCGGATCTATGCGGCCGCATATGGAAAAGATCCTGAATTTTATGCGTTTGTAAAAACCATGGATCTGTATTCCAAGGCCCTGGAAAAGGACAGCTCCCTGATTCTGTCCACGGATTCGGATTTGATGAAATATATGAAAGGGGCTGACCGCTAGATCATTATCAGGTGCGGTACAAAAAAAGGGGCGGTCCGGTGAATGTTTTTTCCCGGACCGCCCCTGAAATTTGTTACTTATTTCTTTTTTCTCTGATGCCTGGTTTTGGCCAGCAGTTTTCTGTGTTTGTGCTTACGCATTTTTTTACGTCTCTTTTTGATGACACTGCTCAAAAAAATCACCTCCTTTAATTTTCTTTAAAATGAATTATTATCAGGTAAATAATGACAGTAGCATAAAATTCGGGTAAATGTCCAATTTTTTTTGTCTGGAGATCATGGAAACGCAAACCGAACGGTTTTTCAATACATCTGAACTGGAGACGGTTACCAAGGCGGCGGAGATCTGTGAAGATCTGGTGAACAGTCATTATAAACTGTCCTCGGGTCAATGGCTCAAAAATCGGTATGATATCCGCACGGCCCGGGATCTGGCCCCCCATGAACGGGTGGACGGACCGTTTGCCCAGGTGGTGAAATATGAGGGTCAGAAAGCCGATGTGCCCCTGGGGTCATCCCGTTTCAGTCTGTACACCGTGTGCCTCCAGGATCCGGCCATTCTGGGCATCGTGACGGTGAAACCGACCATTGATCTGCTGCCGTTTCTGGTCTATGTGCTGGTGCATGAACTGGTGCATGTGGTCCGGTTTCTGCAGTTTCACCATCGGTATGAGCACGCATCTGAAGCGTCCATGACTCTGGCTGAAGAAAGAAGGGTTCATTGTCTGACATATGGAATACTTGCACCGGTTGCACTGGATGGATTGGAACAAGTATTTGATTTTTTTGAACAATGGCGGATCGACCATGGCCAGTGATCCTGGATGAAATTTTAAAAAAACCTGCCTTGACAGGGGGGAAATGCTTATTATTATATCAATGATTTTTCAAGCACCGATTGACGCTTAAAAAGGGAGAAAAAGAAAATGCCGGTTTATGAGTATCAGTGTTCAGCATGTAAGCATATTGAAGAAGCCTTTCAAAAAATTTCAGACGCGCCTTTAACGGTATGCCCCAAATGCCATGGGTCGCTGAGCAAAATTATATCTCACAGCTCTTTCCATCTAAAGGGATCGGGATGGTATGTCACCGATTACGGCGGAACCAAAACCCGGGCGGACAGTCAGGAAAAACCTTCGAGCGAAACAGCAAAACCAGCGTGTGCCGCGTCTTCAGAACCATCAAAAAAGCAAGATGCCAAGTAGCAGACGTTGACACATAACCAATTAATCCAATAAATCCAACCAACATTTAAACTTAGAAGAGGAGTATTGCATCATGAGTTTGAGACCATTGAGTGACAGAATTCTGGTTCAGCGGACCGCAGAAGATGAAAAAACCAAAGGCGGTATCATTATTCCGGATACAGCCAAGGAAAAACCGGCCGAGGGCAAGGTGGTGGCCACCGGTAACGGCCGGATGGGTGAAGACGGTAAACTGCTGCCCATGGATGTCAAAGTCGGCGACCGGGTATTGTTCAGCAAATACGGCGGAACAGATGTGAAAATCGACGGCGAGGATTACCTGATCCTGCGACAGGACGATGTATTGGGCGTGATCGAATAATTTGACCCTCGACCCTTGATCGTACTTGAAACCCAATACCCAATCAATACCCAAAACCAAAAACAGATATATGGAGATGAATAAAAATGGCCAAAGAAATCAAATATGATTCCAAAGCACGGGAAGCAATGCTCAAAGGGGTAAAAGCACTGGCAGATGCCGTTGTCGTCACCCTGGGACCCAAGGGAAGAAATGTCGTCATCGAAAAATCCTGGGGATCTCCCACGGTGACCAAAGACGGTGTGACCGTTGCCAAAGAGATCGATCTGGAAGATAAATTCGAGAACATGGGTGCCCAGATGGTCAAGGAAGTATCTTCCAAGACCTCTGATATGGCCGGTGACGGCACCACGACCGCCACAGTGCTGGCCCGTGCCATCTATGAAGAAGGACAAAAACTGGTGGTGGCCGGTAACAACCCTATGGGTATCAAACGCGGGATTGACAAGGCCGTGGCCAAAATCACCGAAAACCTGGAAAAACTGGCCAAACCCACCAAAAACCAGAATGAAATCGCCCAGGTGGGGACCATTTCCGCCAACAGTGACGAAACCATCGGCAACATCATTGCCGAAGCCATGGACAAAGTGGGCAAAGAAGGCGTGATCACCGTGGAAGAAGCCAAATCCATGGAAACCACCCTGGAAGTGGTGGAAGGCATGCAGTTTGACAGAGGATATCTGTCCCCTTATTTTGCCACGGACACCGAAAAAATGGTGGCCGCCATGGACAACCCTTATGTGCTGATCTGTGAAAAAAAGATCTCTTCCATGAAAGACCTGCTGCCGATTCTGGAAAGCATTGCCAAGACCGGCAAACCCCTGGTGATCATTGCCGAGGACATCGAAGGCGAAGCCCTGGCGACGCTGGTGGTGAACAAACTGCGCGGCACCCTGAACGTGGCGGCTGTGAAGGCACCGGGTTTTGGTGACAGAAGAAAAGCCATGCTGGAAGATATTGCCGTTCTCACCGGCGGCCAGGTGGTGTCTGAAGATATCGGTATCAAACTGGAAAATGTGACGCTCCAGGATCTGGGCCAGGCCAAGTCCATCACCATCGACAAGGACAATACCACCATCGTGGACGGTGCCGGTTCCAGAGAAGCCCTGGAAGGCCGGGTGAAAATGATCCGTGCCCAGATTGATGAAACCTCTTCTGATTATGACAGAGAAAAACTGCAGGAACGCCTGGCCAAACTGGTGGGCGGGGTTGCCGTCATCAACGTGGGTGCTGCCACTGAAACAGAGATGAAAGAAAAGAAAGCCCGGGTGGAAGATGCGTTGAACGCAACCCGTGCCGCCGTGGAAGAAGGGATTGTCCCCGGCGGCGGTGTGGCCCTGGTTCGGTGCATCGACGCCCTCAAGGATCTGGATGTGGACGCCGAGGAAAAACTGGGCGTGGCCGTGGTGGCCAGAGCCATTGAAGAGCCCCTGCGTAAAATCGCCGACAACGCCGGTGTGGAAGGCTCCGTGGTTATCAACAAGGTCAAGGAAGGCAAAGACGCATTCGGTTACAACGCCAGGACCAATGTATATGAAGACCTGATCGAGGCCGGTGTCATCGATCCCAAGAAAGTGGTGCGGTTTGCACTGCAGAATGCCGCATCCGTGGCTTCTGTGATGCTCACCACCGAAGCCATGATCGCCGAGAAGAAAGAAGAAAACCCGGCACCCCCGATGCCCGGCGGCGGCATGGGCGGCATGGGCGGCATGGGCGGCATGATGTAACAGCCGATCCATTCGCAAGCCTTTTGACAGGCTGTGATTGAAAAGTGATAAACAAAAGCCCCTTTAATTCAACTTAAAGGGGCTTTTGTGTTTGGGGGTCAGGCTTTCCTTATTGTAGTTATTGACCTCAATAACTACAATAAGGAAAGCCTGACCCCGACTTCACTGCTTGACAGAACTGC
>CALGAJ010000358.1 GCA_937951975.1 uncultured Desulfotignum sp. | reverse complement strand
ACCTGTTTTCCGGCGATTTTCATCTGCTCGTTAATCATGTCTGCCTGGCTTTGGATGACGCGGCTCTTGAGTGCGGCAAGCCCGGGAAACGGATGTTTTGCCTTGATGGAACCCTTTGTTTTTAAAGGCCCGACCCGGTTGTCCAGGGCAGCGGTGAAAGCCGCATACTGCTGCAGGCTGTCATCCAGGTGTGTGACCTGGTCAAAGGACTGAATCTCTGCCAGAACCTTTTTCCGAGCCGCTTTGATATCTGTATTCCTCAGCACGGCAATGGCTTTTATCTGTTCCAGATCGATCTTTTGCGCCAGAAGCGCTGCAAATGCCTTTGGGTCATCCCCTGATTGAGATATCTGTGCAAGTATTTTTTCATCCACGCCCATGGCGGAAGCGTTGCCGGCGGGCTCATATATCTGTTTTTCATATCTCTGCTTCAAAACCTGTATCTGTGCCCTGCCGGTTGAAGCGGCAACCGCCTGGGAAAAAGGGGTATGTCCGGCAATATGCGGTCTGACCGCAAAACTGTCCTGGGGTGTGTAGTTTTCCAGTTCTTTTTTCATGGCACCGTAATCCGCAAAGCAGACAGAGGCCCCAAAAAGTGCCGGAATCACCAGGATGAACATCTTTATTTTCATGGCTTTTTTTCTCCTGTCTCCTGTCCGGTTTTTACATCCAGCACAGCACCGGCTGCCTGCTCAAGCAGCACCAGGGTCTTGGCATAATCTGCCTTGGCCCGCTCCAGAGACAATTGAAAATTGTAGGCAGTTGCCTGGATTTCCAGGAAATCGGCAAAACCGCCCTGGCCCTGTTTGAACCAGATTTCTGCTGTCTGGACGGAAGTCATTGCCTGGGGAAGCAGGTCTTTTTCATACAGGGTGATCAAACGTCGGGCATTTTCCAGTTTGAACCACAGGCGGCTGATCCCGGACTTGACCGTGTTGGCGGTCTCGGTTTTTTGTGCCTGAGCTTTTCCTTTTTCCGCCAGGGCCCGGGCGGTCCGGCTCTGATTTTTGCCGAGCCACAGGGGAAGATTCATGCCGAACTGCACACCAACTGCGTCTTCCCCGGCATCAGGCGGCGGACCGGGCACATCCGGATCACCGATGGCGGCATAAAACAGCCCCACTTTGAATGACGGCAGGGTTTCAAGCCGGGCCAGCTGCACGACCTGTTCCGATCTGTTCACCTGTTCTTCCGCCAAAAGGATATCTTCCTGAAGGGCCATGGCCAGGTCAACCACCTCTTCCAGAGAGTACACCACCTTCCGGGGCCGCACCCTGGCGGCTTGCCCCAACACTGCTTCAGGGGGCCGGTTCAATAAGGTGTTGAGGGTGATCTTTTCGGTTTTTTCCAGTTCTTTGAGCAGCAGCAGGTCGTATTGCAGCTGAGCGGTCTGGGCCCGGGCTTTGGACACATCGTAAAACAGGGCTTTGTCTTCTGCATAGGCGTTTTCGCTGATCTGCTGCATCTGCCGGATCAAATCCAGGTTGGCCTGGGCCACTGCCATGGCGGTCTGGATATATCCCAGCTCATAAAATGAAGAAGACACTTTTGTGACAATGGTTTTAACCGTTTTATCCACCCGCAACCGGGCCATGGCCACATCCGATTCCAGCACCCGGGCCTTCTGGGCCAGGGTGCCGGGAAACGGGATGGCCTGGGACAGGGTCAGGCTCCAGTCCTGGGGCCCCAGCCGGGTTTCAATGGGCCGGGGAAAATAGGTGGCGGCCAGCTGGGGGTCCGGCAGACTTTTTTCGATCCGGTAGGTTTCAATAAAGGCTTCCCAGGATTTTTTGGATGCGGTGATTGCCGGACTTGTCAGATACGCGTACGCGAGCAGATCCGGCAGCTGCACTGTGCCGGATAATTCAGCTTCCAGTTGTGCCGGGGGGGGGTCTGCCGATTCTGCGGCAAATACACTGTTCTGACAAAACATCAAACCCCCTGCCCACAGACCCAACACGTAAATAAAACATGATTTCATGGCCATTTCCTCTACCCGGAACCATTGCGGCGTTCCAGAACATCCCGCATTTTCAGGTACTCCTGTTGTGAAATCTCACCTCTGGCAAACCGGTCGTCCAGAATTTTCAGGGAATCTTTGGTATCGGTACCGATGTTTTTGTCCGGCCGGAACACCCGGCCCAGCAAAAAAACGACCAGCACAATGATCAACAAAATGATCACACATCCCAAAAAACCGGTACCAAACATTCCGTGTCCCATATGATTGAATCCCCACATTTTTCCTCCTGTAAGGTTACTGATTCATGTTTTTAACTCTTTTGAACAAATAACATCGCAACAACCATACCACGTTGTGGCAATTATTTACAACCCTCTTGAATCATGAATGATTTTTAACAATATAACGGCCCGGGTCCATTTTGGCCGGTTGCCAAATGTCAAAAAATGATTCATAATTGGACATCAAAGCCAGGAAATCCGGTTAATTTTTAATCACTTTTGCAGGAAACCTTTGATATGGATTTCAGGAGAATCAATCAATGGATGGCTTCAGCATCGCCCTGGCTTCCCATCAGTATGAGCTTTGTTCTCATGGCGGTCATTTTTTTTCAGACCCTTGCATTGCACAATCGTGAAAAACAGCATGTCACCACCCTGTTGAAGGAAAAAGGCACGGCGCTCATCTCCTCTTTTGAAGCGGATGTCAGAACAGCAATGCCCGGAAGCCTGCCTGATCTGCATCACCTCATGGAAGAAACCGCATCCCATCCGGATGTTTCATATCTGTTTTTAAAAGATGGATCCGGAAACATCATCGCCCCCAAGGACGGGGACCTGACCGGTCCAATCTTCGATTTTTCAGCCGGCACCCCTGCGTTGTCGAACTCCGGTGATCCCGGCTGGCGGATTGTGGAAACAGACCCCCGCACCCGGTATTTCGAAGTATATCAAACCGCCGGATTCCCATTGCCGGATCGGTCTGGAAAAAAAGACTCGGCGGACAAAACATCCCGTCCGTCCGATTCCCTGAACCGCATTGACCAGGATCTGCCCGTCATTGTCCTGGGCATGGACATCACCCCGTTTGAACAGGCCGCAGCCGACGACCTGCACCACAACATCAGCATGATGGCCATGGTGTTTCTCACCGGACTGACCGGAGTCATCTCCCTGATCTGGTCCCGCAGAGCCACCCGCTCCCGGCGGCAGCTGCAGGACATCCGGGCCTTTGCCGCTGAAACCATCGCCAGCCTTCCCATGGGAGTCATCATTGTGGACAGGGGCCGGCACATCCAGTACATCAACGATACGGCCGGTGCTCTTCTGGGACTTCAGGCCCTAAAAGCCGCCGGCAACCTGGCCGGAGACACGCTTCCCCACAGCATCTGGCACCTGCATCAGACGGCGGTGCCCCCGGGCAAAGGCTGTGAACAAGAGATCCTTGTCGCTTCTGAAAAATCAGGTCCCACTCCTGTTTCCGTCACCGTGACCCGGATTGACGGACAGGAAAATGATTTTATCGGATTTCTGTTCATCCTGAAGGACCTGAGCCGGATCCGGGCCCTGGAAACGGAAATCCGGCGCAAGGAACAGCAGGCCGCACTGGGAACCCTGGCGTCCGGCATTGCCCACGAAGTCCGCAACCCCTTGAGTTCCATCAAAGGATATGCCGGTTTTTTCGGCAGCCTGTTTGAAGAACACAGTGAAAAC
>CALGAJ010000357.1 GCA_937951975.1 uncultured Desulfotignum sp. | reverse complement strand
GTTCTTTTTTTATTTCGGCACCACCATCACGTTCGGGGACGGGGTGCCCATGGTGTCTTTGCTCATCGCCCTGCTGGTCTGGTCCATTATCGGCAAGATCATCACGGGATATTACGGGGCAAGGCTGTACGGGCTGTCCAAAAAAGTGTCGGTCCGGGCCGGGCTGTCCTTTACCCAGCGGGGAGAATTTTCCGTGATCATCGCCACCATGGCAACCGACACCATCCGGGTGCTCAGCGGGGTTTTCATCCTGTCTTCGGCCATGATCGGCATTCTTTTATTTGAACTGGCACCCGGAATCACCACGGCCCTGTTTCCCAAAAAAGCCGGGTCCAAAAAATACAAAGTACCGGGCAGTTGACCCACAAAAAAAGGTCCGGCGGCACATCCCGTGTGCCCCCGGACCTTTTTTTGTTATGCCATTATGTTGCGGTTACAGCCCTTTGGCGTGTTCCGACAGCAGCTTGTCCTGGATGCCGAAGGGATCATTGAATTCCTGTTCCGGCCTGAAGTTGAGCTTTGCCTCGCCCCGGTTGTCCAGGGTCTCTCCTAAATCCAGGGCCACTTCCAGGCCCGGGTTTATGCCTGCGCCGGCCAGCAGCTGCCGCAGCAGGGCTTCGCTTTTCCCGGCAAAGGCAACGGCATCCCCGAGCACCCGGCCGGCTTCCGCCGCGTTGTGGAATCCCACCGAGTTTTCCGCGTTGATGAACACGATGCGCAGAAACGCCTGCATGTAAAGGTCTTTGGCTTTGGTGTAAACCGCTTTGTCCACGGCCGCACCCTTTGCCTGGGCGTCATGCAGGGTCTCAAACAGCCGGGCGCAGGTGGCGGTGCCGTATCCGGCTCTGAGAATCAGGGAGGTGGTCCGGTCCTGGGTATGGAAAATCTGATCGGTCAGCCATTCCTTGGACTGGGTATGGCACTGGGCGCAGGCCCTGAGATCCGCTTTCAAGGGACTGGTCACGTCATGGTCCGAGATCTTGTAACTGCCGGACCGGGTAAAGGGCATGTGGCAGTCGGCACAGGCCACCCCGGCCTTGAAATGCACGCTGCCCCGGGAGAACAGCTCGAATTCCGGGTGCCGGATGAACGGCATCTTGAACCCGGTGATCTCCTGGACCCATTCCAGGCGGAACTCATCGGTCAACAGCACATCGATGATGCCTTCAATGGAGATATCTCCCCACTGGCCGTTGCGCCAGGGCATGGTGACGTCCCCGGCCACCTTGTTGTTCTTGTCCTTGGGCACGGAATAGGTGATATGGCACTGGGCGCAGGCCAGAATCCGCAGTTCCTGCCGGGACGGATCTGTTTTGCCGATCATCTCCAGGCCTTTTTCCAGGTGGGCTTTTTTGAATGTCAGCTCCATCGGATCCTGCATATGGCAGTCATAGCAGGCCGGTCCCAGTTCCCGCAGTTTTTCCGGCAGCATGTCCAGGGCCTCCAGATACGGTTTGCCTAAATAATCCAGGCCGTGGGTTTCGGTCATCTTTCTGTGGAACGGGGTTTTGCAGGCCAGGCACACCCCGCCGGAAGCCACCCGGGAGGAATCGATCTCGATCTGGTCGGTCACCGCATAAAAATGGCCCCGGGGCTCATTGTACTCGATGCCGAATCCCCACCCTTTGTATAAAATGCCCAGAAACGGAAATTCACTGAGCTTGTCATACACCACCT
>CALGAJ010000356.1 GCA_937951975.1 uncultured Desulfotignum sp. | reverse complement strand
GCCGATACGCAGAACACACCCAGCCCGAAACTCATCAAAAACAGCCATGGATAGATCCCCCACCCGTCCCTGCCGGGAAATATCCCAAGCCCTGCGGTGATCATGAACAATCCCAGGATCATGGTCTTTGTCCGCCCGTGCCGGTCGGATACGGGGCCGGTAATGACCTGGGACAGGCTGATGCCGATATAAAACAGCGTGAAAAACCCGCCGACTTCCGCCTGTGTAAACCCCTTTTCCTGGATCAGAAACCCGGGAAGCACGGTCAGGGAGATGCCGTACCCGGCCCCATACAGAATAATGCCCGAGAACACGGCCAGGATACCCGGATGGGCAAGAATCTTTTTAAGACGCCCTGTATCCAGGGCCGGTTCAACCCCACCTCCCTCTGCCCGGGGATCCTTGACCGTCACAAAAATGAGAAAAGCCCCCAGGAGCCCTGACAGGGCAAACAGCACAAAGGGTTCATTCTTCACCCACACCCCGGCCACCAGAATCCCGAAACCGCTGCCCAGGGTCAGGCCCAGGTGGAGCGATGCATTGTAGGCCCCGATCACTTTTCCCTTGGCTGCGGGATACAGCATGGACAAAAGGGCCGGTGCCAGGGCCCACAAAGGGGCCTCCCCGATTCCCTGGAGCAGCCTTCCAAAAAAGATCATCTCCTGGGTATTTGAAAAACAGTATATGAGCCCGGAGGCGGAACAGATCAGGTACCCGGCCACCAGAAAGCGCCGGCACCCATACCGGTCAGACAAACGCCCGATAGGAAACTGGAGCAATACAAACGGGATGGCAAACGCAGAGGCCAGATAGCCGACGGTTTTTAAAGACCCGGTCAAAGTAATGATTTTCTGGGGCAGCAGCGGGACGATCAGCCCGACCCCGAACATGAACAAAAATACTGACAGATTCAACCCAATGATGGATATCCGTTTTTCCATAATAATTCCGCCTGTGATGGATGCCCTCCGCGATTGCCTGAAAAGATCCCGCAAAACTGCACAGTTCCGGTGTCCTCCTGAACAAAAAATCAGGGAGAGCAGTTTGATGATGCCGTGTGATTGCCTGACAGCCGATCAGCTGTGACAAGGGGGCGGCGGCGGCAGAATCCGTTGAAAAAACATTTGTAAAATTCCTGTTGGTTGATGGATCAAACATTTTTACATAACAGCATCCCTGGATATTGTAAATCAATTTCTGGATTTGGCTTCTGATAAAAAATCCGTTTTTTTAACGCCTTGATTTTTTGATCAAAATCAGACAAATTGTCATCATGATCAAATAAGGAGCTCGCCCCACAGTTTAACATTCGGCTATTCAAAAATTGAAACCAACTCCGTTCTGCGGTATTCTATCCAGATTAGACAAGGAGGTTCACATGACAACGATACTATAAAAGGATGAGGCGCATCGCCTTATTGATCGTATGCCAGCTGACGCTACCTGGGATGATTTAATGCGGGGAATATACGTTCGGGAGACGATCAAGCGCGGTCTGGCTGGCTGGTGGTGGGTGCGGCCGATGATAAAGATATGAAAAAGGAACATCACAATGACAACCGTTGAAATAAATGCCGGTATCTGCGGCTTTACCACCGTGGTGAATGCAGAAAAAACAAATGGCTATAACGCTTTATTCAGACTGGAAAGCCAGTGTCCCAACTGGCAGAAAGTCAATGAGCTTCTCGGCGGTCAGGACATGGATCTGATGACGGAACTGTTTAAAAACAGGCAGACCGGGGAATTTCATTCCATCCTGCTGGAGACGGTGTTAAAAACCATCCCCCACATTTCCTGTCCGGTCATATCCGGGATTTTCAAAGCACTGGAGGTGAGTGCCGGACTGGCGCTTCCCAAAAACGCGGCCATCTGTTTCAAAGAATAAACCTGCCATGGACCTGAGAACGTTTAAATGCATCCAGTGTCATGCCTGCTGCAGGCAACCGGGGTATGTCCGGCTCAGAGCGGCGGAACCGGATGCCATTGCCGGCTATCTGCAGATGGAGGTTCACGATTTTATCGAGGCCTTTACCGTGCTCACGGATGACCGCACCTGCCTGTCTTTGATCGAACAGCCGGACGGGGCCTGCATTTTTCTGACAGAGAATGGCTGCCGGATCCACCCGGTCAAACCGGCTCAGTGCCGGGACTTTCCCAAGGCCTGGCGGTTCTCGGAATTTGGACAAATCTGCGGATGGGCCAGATCCATAAAAAAGTCCGGACCATGATTGTCCCCGGACCCGAAAAATTTTAAATATTGATTTTTTCCAGATGGCCTGACATATGATGTGAATATCAACTTCAAAACGGTTCGTATCCCAGAGAGGAAAAAACCATGAACCAGATACTTTTAGGCAAAGGGGAACACCCTGTTCACCTGATGGGCAGATACGGCAACCGCCACGGCCTGATTGCCGGAGCCACCGGTACCGGCAAGACGATTTCACTCATGGTTCTGGCAGAAGGATTTTCACAAATGGGTGTTCCGGTATTCATGGCTGATGTCAAAGGGGATATGGCGGGCCTGGCAATGGCCGGCATTCCCAATGAAAGAATCCGGCACCGGGTGGAACAGATCGGGATCACAAGTTTTTCAAACAAGGCCAATCCGGTGGTGTTCTGGGATGTATTCGGTGTTTCAGGTCATCCGGTACGCACCACGGTCAGCGAAGTCGGTCCGACCCTGCTCGGCCGGATGCTTGAAATCAACGACACCCAGACCGGTGTGCTTGAAATCATCTTCAAGCTGGCGGATGATCAGGGATTGCTGCTCCTGGATATCGATGACCTGCGTGCTTTGCTTGAATTTGTTTCAGAAAACCGCAAGGAGATATCCAAAACATACGGCCTGGTCAGCAGTCAGTCCGTCGCCGCCATCCAGCGGGCGCTGCTGTCGCTGCAACGGGAAGGCGGGGAGGTCTTTTTCGGTGAGCCGGCCCTGGACATAACCGATCTGATGCGGACCGATCTGACCGGGTGCGGGATCATCAATATCCTTGCCGCGGATCAGCTGATCCTGAAACCCAGGCTGTATGCCAATTTTCTTTTGTGGCTGCTGTCTGAACTGTTTGAGAATCTTCCTGAAGTGGGGGATATGGACAAACCCAGACTGGTGTTCTTTTTTGATGAGGCCCACCTGCTGTTTGACGACGTACCGCCCGTGCTTCGCCGGCGGGTGGAACAGGTGGTTCGGATCATCCGCTCCAAGGGGGTTGGGGTGTATTTCTGCCCCCAATTTCCCGATGACATGCCCGGTGAAATCCTGGGCCAGCTTGGAAACCGTATCCAGCACGCCCTTCGGGCCTACACGGTGCGGGATCAGAAAGCGGTGAAAACCGCTGCGGAAACATTTGCAGGCAATCCGAAATTTGATATCGCCCAGGTCATCTCCCAGCTCGGCGTTGGAGAGGCACTGGTTTCAACACTCCAGGAAAAAGGCATTCCCATGCCGGTGGAAAAAACATTGATGTGTCCGCCGCAAAGCCGGATGGGGGCCATTACACCGGAAGAACGTGCTGCGGTGCGCGGCCGAAGCCCGGTGGGAAACAAATACGATTTCCCTGTCAACCGGGAGTCAGCCTATGAAATCCTGAGCCGGCGCACCATGGAAAAAGAAGCCGCCGATTCAAGGAACACCCGGGCTGAAACAGACACTTTGCCGGAAGACAAAAGCGCCCTGGGTGAGCTGCTGTGGGGCACCAGACGGCGCCAGGGCATGGTACAGACCATGGCCAAACAGGCGGCACGAACCGTCGGCAGCCAGATCGGCCGGCAGATCTTACGCGGACTGCTCGGCGGCATCTGGGGCGGAGCCGGCCGCCGTTAAAGCCGATTTTCAATCTTTTTCTATGATCAGATTTTTCAGCTCATTTTGATCATCAGAACGGACGGGAAAATGTGTCTTGAGCAGTTGCCCGGCCTCTCTGACCGCCCGGCAGATGGCCGCTGCCTGATTTTTCTGTTTAATGCCATCGGTAATCATGCGGATGATCTTATTCCACTGGTCTTTGGATACCTTGCTGTTGATACCCTGATCGCCTAGGATCCAGACCTGTCGTTCAAAAACAGAAATAAAAATCAAAATCCCGGTCCTGTCCCGGGTCTGATACAACCCCTCACGAAAAAAACTGATCGTGGCCGCCTCCTGAACTTCCTCCTCGATTTCCCTCTGGGAGATAAACATGCGCTTGAGCCACGGGAGGTGTTTGCAGGTCTGATGAAACACCATGAAGCAGAGGGTCAAGATGCCCAGAAAAAGCCACATGTTCTGATTACCGATCCACAGTCGGCCTCCGATGACATAGCTGAGTATCAATGACACCGGAAGGGCAAAGGCCATGGCGCCGATGACATCGGCCATGGGATAGGAATCGCTTTGTGACACCACCATGGGAACGATTTCACCGGCGGTCTCCTGTTCCACTTCCCTCACTGTCTGAATAATTTTTTCCCTGTCTTCATCCGACAGAAACTGCTGTGCCAAAGATGTCATGATCACCACCCCCCGGAAGCGCCGCCGCCGCCGAAACCGCCGCCGCCTCCCGAAAAACCGCCGAAACCACCCCCGCCGAAACCGCCGCCCCGGCCAAAGCCACCGCCGCCCAGCCAGAATCCCCCGCCATGCCGACTTTGGGGGGCAGATGGATTAAAACTGAGCGGGCCGCCCAGAAAGCTCATGGCCAGTCCGGCTACGGCACCAATGGGAATCAGGAGCATAAGCCATAAAACCCCCAGGTTAAAAAACATGGCCCCCAGAATGGGAAAAAAAAGGCCACCGGACAGCGCCCCCAAGGGACGGCGGATTCTTCCCAGCATATTTATCAGAACAAAAAAGACGATCAACCCGAAGATACTTGCCTGACCCCGGGCAGAGCGGGATTCAGGACGGCGGCTGTCCCGGGATGCCGTAAATTCTCCCCGGACCACCTGGATCATGGCCTGTACCCCGTCCGTCACGCCCTGGTCGAAATTGCCGGTTTTGAACCGGGGAACAATGATCTGCTGAATGATGCGCCCGGCCATCAGATCGGTCAGGGTCCCCTCCAGGCCGTACCCCACCTCGATGCGGAGTTTGCGGTCATTTTTGGAAACAATGAGGATGGCACCGTTATCCAGCCTTTCCTGGCCGATTTTCCAGGTTTCGGCCACCCGGATGGCGTATTCCTCGAGATTCTCTCCTTCCAGAGACGGAATCGTCAGTACCGCAATCTGTGTGGAATCGGTATGTTCCAGATCTTTGAGTACGGCTTCCAGCTGATTTTCAGTGGCGGAAGACAGGATGTCCGCATAATCGTTCACCCGCGTTTTGAGCTCCGGCACTTCCAGTCCGTATGCCTGGGCCGTGAGAAAAAAGATCAGTACACTGATCAGCCATATGTAATGTCTCTTGCGCATAATCCTTTCCCTTACTGGGTAAAATTAACGCTGGGTACATTCTTTGCCGTTTCTTCCGCCTGGAAATATTGCTTTCTGTCAAGATGGAGCATCAGTTTGTTGGTCAGGCTGTCAGGAAATTTCCGGATGGAGAAATTAAAGCGCTCCACGGCCTGATTATATCTTTGACGCGCCACATTGATACGGTTTTCCGTTCCTTCCAGCTGGTTTTGAAGGTCCAGAAAATTCTGACTGGCTTTCAGATCCGGATATCTTTCCACAACCACCATCAGCCGGGACAGGGCTGAAGAAAGTCCTCCCTGCATCTGTCTGAGACGTTCCATGGCTTCCGCACTTCCCAAATCTTCGCGGGACAGTTGAACCGAGGTGGCTTTGGACCGGGCTTCAATCACCGCCTCAAGGGTCTCTTTTTCATGGGATGCATACCCTTTGACCGTCTCCACAAGATTGGGGATGAGGTCGGCACGTCTCTGCAGGCTGGATTCCACATCTCCCCACGCTTTGAACACAGCCTCTTCATTCTGCTGGATGGTGTTGTATCCGCAACCGGATATCAACCCGAGTGCTAAACACAGCATCATGCCGCGCACCATATGTTTAATCATCGATACCTCCATGTTAAGATGTTCAAATCCGGAATAAAAAAACATTTGTGTGAATATTTTTCTTTTTACGGTGTCTTCCCTGATAAATAAAGGCCCGTTTTTTTATTTACACAAACAGGGTATACCATGTAACATGAAAAAGGAGAACACATAATGAAATACTTAATTTCGATGACAACCGCTGTTGTGATGTTCATCTGCCTGTCCACGGTTCCTGCCCAGGCTGACAGAAAAACCCGGGAAGGATTTCTTCTGGGCGTCGGTGCGGCCGTGCTGGGAAGTGTCATTTACCAGGGCCTGAATCAGCCGTATGCATACCGGGGAACCCAGCGGCATCATTCACCCCCGGCCTATTACAATGACCGCGGCACGCAATGCCGTAACCCACGGATGTATCACCGGGGCCCTGCAGGGCGCTGGGAAGTTAAACGGATCTGGGTGGAACCGGGCCGTGACGCCCGCTGGCAATCAGACCACCGCCACCGGAAAGGAAAATGGAACCACAGCCGGCATGATAAATTCAAGGGTCGGGATGGATACAGGAACGAAGTGCGGGTGTGGATCGGAAACTAATCCGGCCGGAACAGGCAATGGACTGCTGTGAACACCGATGCGCATTCAGATAGAATCAGGGATGAAAAAGACCTGGTGGAACAGCTCAGACAAGGCCGGAAGCAAGCATTTGACATTCTGGTGGCCCGGTTTCAGAAGCCCCTTCTCAAGGTGGCTTACGGCATTACCCTGGATGCGGAAGAAAGCCGGGAAATTGTTCAGGATGTGTTCACCACGGTATTTCGCCAAATCCATGCATTCAGGCAGGACGCCATGCTTTACACGTGGCTGAGAAAAATCACGGTCAACCATTGCCTCAACTGGAAACGCAAATGGAAACGGCGGTTCAGGTGGCACCACGACCCCATCACCACTGAAAATGAGAACACCCTTTCAGGAAAAGACATTCCCATGGATACACCGGAAACACTGATACAGAAAAAACAGTTCAGGGACCGGCTCATGGAAGCGGTCAGAGACCTTCCGGAAAAAACACGGGTGGTCTTTGTGCTGTATGCACTGGAAGGCCTGTCATATGAAGAGATTGCCGATTTTCTGAATATCCGGAAAGGCACGGTGTCGTCACGGCTGTATCACGCCAGAAAACAGGTGGCCCGGATTCTGGACCCGAAAAAATCCCAGGAGACCCCGGTATGACAGACACATGCCGCAGATATACGGAAAAACAGATCAGCCGGTACATTGACGGGGATCTTTCCCGGCATCAGCTCCGGCAGGTCCGGCAGCACCTGGAAACCTGCCCGGCCTGCCGTGGTCTGGCAGCCCGGTTCCAGGATGTCACCCGAATGTTCAATGAATTGACTGAACGGCCCGGGGTCTCCATTGACCCGACTCGTCTGCACGAAAGATTGAAACAACCGGCGGAAAAAACGTTCGCTCTCTGGACTGACCGGTTTTTCCACCGGCCGGTCCGGTCGTTTCTGGTGGCGGCCGCATCCCTTGCGGCCCTGTTTGTCATCAGTCTGTTCGCCCTGAACAATGACGGTCCGACACCTGCCGGGCCCAGTGCCATTGTCAAATCCATCGATACCGATTATACTGCCGTCATGATTTTTGAAACACCTGACACCCACCATACCATTATCTGGTATTCAGAG
>CALGAJ010000355.1 GCA_937951975.1 uncultured Desulfotignum sp. | reverse complement strand
ATTATTTTTTCGTCGTGACCGCCCCCATGGACAACAAAGGTTTTTTCAATTTCGGGTTGACTTCCGGTCACAACCGGGCCATTGCCGATGTTTCCGATAAAGTTGTGGTCATTGAACGGGCTGACATGCCCGTCATTTACGGCGGGTATGAAGAAGGACTCCACCTGTCCTGTGTGGACTACGTGGTGAAGGATGACGAATTTGAAACCTTTTGCCTCCCCCAGATTCAGTCAAAGCCCGAGGACCGGATGATCGCCGAAAATATCATGGAGGCGGGGCTAATCCAGGATGGGGCTACCCTGCAGATCGGTATCGGCGGTCTTCCCAATGCTGTTTTGGATTCCCTTTCCCAGTCCGGTATTAAAGACTGCGGGCTCCATACGGAAATGCTGACCTCGAAGATGGTGGATCTCATCGAAAACGGGGTGGTGACCAACAGCAGAAAAAAGATGGACCGGCACAAGAGCGTGTTCACCTTCTGCCTGGGTGACCGGGCTCTGTACGATTATGCCGACCGCAATGCAGGCTTTTCCCTGTATCCCGTTGACTATACAAACAATCCCATGGTCATTGCCCGGCAGCCGAGCATGTTTTCCCTCAATTCCGCCATCAGTGTAGACCTCAACGGCCAAGTGGCCTCGGAACAGGTGAATTCAGGCCTGCGGCCCAGGCAGATCAGCGGTACCGGCGGCCAGTTGGACTTTGTCATGGGCACCCTTTTGTCACAGGACCAGAAAGGCGTCTCTGTTCTGGCACTTTATTCCCGGTACAAAGACACATCCAGGATCGTTCCGCTGATGGACCAAGGTGCCGCCATTACCGTGCCAAGGTCCCTGACCCAGTATGTGGCTACAGAATGGGGGGTAGTCAATCTTCGGGGTCTGGACAACGGCAGCCGTGCCCGGGCACTGATTTCCATTGCCCATCCCGATTTCAGGGAGGAACTGAGCCGTCAGGCCCGTGATTTGGGACTGATTTCCTATGAACCCGGTATAAGAAAGCAAAGAGGTGTTGTGGTTACCAGACCATAAGAGAAATTAAAACCCATTAACCAGGAGGGATTATGTGTAAATCGATTGTAAAATGCGTGGCTGTCAGTCTGGCTTTGATGTTCATGGTAACAGGAACGGCATTGGCCAAGAAAAAAGTGCTCAAATTCCAGCTTGTCTATCCCAAAACCAGTGCCGTAGCAGAGAACGCAATTTTTTTTGCCGATAAGGTGGAAGAACTGACAAACGGGGAGGTTAAGATCAAGATCTTTTACCCGGGCCAGCTGATCAAGGCCAAGGAAGCTCTCAATGCTTTGCAGCGGGGAATGATAGACGGTTATATCGGTTCCATGCTCTACTTTTCCGGGATCGTTCCCGAAGTCAACGGCGAATGGCTTCCCTTTAGCTGGAGAAATGTCGACGAAGCCATGGACATTTACTTTAATTACGGATATCTGGACTTGATGCGTGAAGCAACCCAGAAACAGGGCTGTTATTACCTGGCACCCATATCCGTGGCCAAGATGGGATTCTTAACCAAGTTTCCCATCAACTCCCTGGAAGATATCAAGGGAAAGAAGATCCGGGCGGTAGGCTTAGAAGGCAAAATCGTCAAGGCCCTGGGCGGCAGTGCCGTGTCCCTGTCCGGAGCGGAACAATACACCGCCCTTCAAAGGGGTACGGTGGAGGGAACGGATTATCCTTGGTATACTTTAGAAGATTACAAATTCCACGAAGTGGTCTCCTATGTCAGCATCCCGCCCCTGCATTCACCCGGCATGGTTGAAATCCTGTTCACAGATGATATATGGAACGATCTGACTGAGACCCAGAAAGAAGCGGTAAACAAGGCGGGTTATCTGACCAGTATGAATTCCGCTGCTCTGTCCGAAAAAAATGATGAGGAAATCATCGCCTTTGGTAAAGAAAATAAGATAACCTTTATCGAACTGGCCGAGGCAGAAGTGGAAAAAATGATCAAAGCACTGTACCCGGTCTATGAGGAACACCAGTCCTCCAGTGATATTTGCCGCCGTCAGATCGAAGTTTTAAAAGCATATTTCAATGAGAAAAACATTAAGCATCCCCTGCTCAACTAAAACGGGTCGTTGTCTATAAAGCCCGGGTCTGGGGCAGTTTCTGCCCGGGGCCCGGGCTCACGATCTGCAATTCATTCAAAAAGGAGATCCCATGAAAAAGATGCTTTCAATCTTTGACGCTCTGGTTACGGCCGGCGGTTATGCTGCCGCATTTTCAGGCTTTGTCCTGACCGGAGTGGTGGTATTCGGCGTTTTCACCCGGTATGTGCTTCATACCCCGTCGGACTGGACCATGGAGGTGTCCCAGTATATTTTTTGTGCCATGTCCCTTTTTGGTACAGGGTATGCGCTTAAAGAAGGTGCCCACGTCCGTATCGATCTTGTCTGGGAGCGGATGCCCCCGAGGGCGAGGGAATATCTGGATCTGGTTCAGTATCCCATTATTGTATGTATCTGCCTGATCCTGATCTGGATGGGCGGTGAAGAATTCTGGAGCGCCCTTACCCAGAACAAAAGAAGCGAAACGGTAATGAGCCTGCCGCTGTGGCCTGTCTGGTCGACCATACCCATTGGCGGACTCCTGCTTCTTATGGCCGCCTTATCAGGCTTTGTAAAGCAGCTGCTTAATCTCTTCAACCCCGATCATAAAGGATAAGCGTCATGGACTGGACTGTATGGCTGGTGGGAGTCTCTTTTTTCTTTTTTCTGCTCATCGGCGTGCCTGTGAGCTTTGCACTCACCGGCATTGCCATGCTGGGAACAATCATTTCCTGGGGCGTTCCAGGGCTTTACCAGGTGGTGAGTACCACCTATGGCGATGCAACCAGCTTTATCTTCATTGCCATCCCTCTGTTCATTCTTATGGCCAATTTTCTGCAAAGGAGCGGCCTGGCCGATGATCTCTACGAAATTATCTTTCTGTGGTCCGGCAATCTGAGAGGGGGGCTGGCCATCGGTACCGTGATCATCTGCGCTATTTTCGGAGCCATGTCCGGGGTCAGTTCCGTGGCCACGGTCACCATGGGGCTGATCGCCCTGCCGGCCATGTTCAATCGTGGATACAACAAGAGCATCGTGCTGGGCTCCATCATGGCCGGCGGGGCGTTAGGCATTTTGATTCCGCCCAGCATCATCATGATCATTTATGCAGGCATTGCCAATGTCTCTGTCGGTAAATTGTTCATGGCAGGTATTTTACCGGGTTTACTCCTCTGCCTGATTTTTGTCGCCTACATCTTCATCCGCTGCTATCTGAATCCGGATATGGGCCCGCCCATCCCTGAAAAACACTCCTTGAAACAGAAACTGCAATCCTTAAAAGGAATCATTTTACCGATTCTTCTGGTCATGTTTGTTTTGGGAAGTATCTACAACGGCGCTGCCACGCCAACGGAAGCTGCAGGGATCGGGGCTTTCGGCGCATTGCTGTGTATGATAATCTACGGCCGCTTCAACATGGACAACCTCAAGGTCGCCCTTTTAAACACCGTCAAGCTCAACTCTATGGTGTTGTGGATTATTATCGGCGCTGCCTGCTTTACCCATTACCTGGCCTTTATCGGATTTCAGGATTCGGTCCAGGAAATGATGCTGAACCTTGAAATCTCACGATGGTTTATTCTGATCTGTATCCAGATTCTCTTCTTTTTATGTGGTATGATTCTGGAACCGGCCGCCATCATTACCCTGCTCGGTCCCATAATGGTACCCATTGTCGAAGCCCTGGGATTTGACCTGCTCTGGTTCGGAGTCCTCTTTGTCATCAACATGACCATGGGGTATCTGACTCCGCCTTTCGGCTTCAACCTGTTTATCCTCAAGGGGGTCGCCCCCCCCACCGTGACCATGGAGCATCTTTATCGCTCTGTCATCCCGTTTTGCATTCTCCAGGTAATCGGCATGGTGATGGTGATGCTT
Organism: uncultured Desulfotignum sp.; assembly: GCA_937951975.1. GTDB lineage: Bacteria > Desulfobacterota > Desulfobacteria > Desulfobacterales > Desulfobacteraceae > Desulfotignum. The sequence continues at coordinate 8,601 of CALGAJ010000355.1, read as the reverse complement.
TTCCCCCAGATTGCGCTGTGGCTGCCCATGAATATGGGCAACTAACGCTCAAGGCAAAAAGAATCGATTGCTAGGGAGGGCTCATCACGCGCCCTCCTTTATCTTCACCCGGTATCCATTGTCTCCACAAGGCAGCAGTGAAGGCGGCGGCTTGACCATCCATCAAAGGCTTCATATCATTTCCACGCGACAGGGTACATACCGGTGCATGGGGGTTCCCACAAAGTCCCGGTTCGTGTTTTTGGTCAGCTGGTTGACATTGGCACCATATTTCAAGCCGTCATAAATCATACCGAATCCGTGTGGGAAAATTACCTGACCTTGTCTGGCATCCGTGGTGACTTCTGCTTCGATGGTTTCTTCTCCTGCTTCGGTAATGACCTTTACCATCTGTTTGTCTATAATGCCCAGCTTTTCAGCGTCTGAAGGATTTATGGCCAGTGTGCAGGCCCTTTTGCCTTTGTTCCATTCCGGGTCCCGCATCATTGTATTGGCATTGCAGTCCATGTGCCGTCCGGCCATCATAATCAAAGGATATTTTTTGTCGAGAACAAGCTGTTTTGCTTCCTCTTCAGGAGTTATTTTCGTTATCCACTCCTCTACTTCCGGGTTGTAAAGCTGAATCTTCCCGCTGGGTGTTGGTATGCCTTCCAAATTCTTCTCCGGATCCCGGATGCCGACAAGCACTCCTTCGGGATGATCCATGATGGCTTGAAATATGGACATGCCCTGATCCGGTCCCGCAGGAAAACCGGCTTTTTCCGCTTCTTCCCGGCGGTCTTTGGATAATTGCATAAATAAAGGGAAGATGCTGGTCAGATGTGCAGATCCCAATGCCGGCCCCAGGGTTTTGGCGACGACAAAAGCCATGGTTTTTCCAGCTTCCGGAGATGTCATAAGATATTCCCCGAGTTTCTGCCCGTATGCTTTTAGATCGTTGTTTTCGGCTGTTTCAAACAGTGCTTTCGGAATTTCAGGGATCAGTCCCATGGCGTCAGCCAATAATGTGAAGATCTCCGCATTTTCCTTTTGCTCTCCCTGCACCGCCACCACCGGTGATCTCATTCGGGCATAGATGTTCGATATGCCGGTACCCGGAGTCCCTTCCCAGGATTCAAACGCTGTTTTACATGGCAGTACATAATGGGCCAAAGCAGCTGTTTCACTCATGGCGATATCTGCCACCACCAGTAGATCCAGCTTTCTAAATGCCTTTTCATAGGCCTGAGTATCAGCGTAGGAACGTAAAGGATTTGCGGCATAGGACAAGACGGCCCTTAAACGCTCCGGATGGTCATGCAGGATCTCTTCCTGCAGTACGTTGGGAGGAAAGGTGCCGTTAACGGCTGGAATATCTGTCAACAGGGTTCGCCATACACGAGGGTCCCTGGGGTCCTTTGGGCGTGCTTTGGGCAGATAGCTTCCGCCTGGCCTACCGATGCGTCCGCAAACGGCCTGGAGAACAATCAGCAAATAGGATACAAGTGCACTATGCCGGTTCATCAGGATACCGAGATCATCAAGGATACAGGACCGTCGAGATGTCAAGTTCCGGCAGACCCGGACCACCTGATCATACGCCAGTTCACAGACATTTAGGGCGGCCTTGACGTCAAAATCGGAAAACCAGGGCAGAATTTCGGTAAATCCGTCCGTATACCTGGCAACATAGTCCTTTTGATAGATCCCTTCATTAAGAATGATGGCGATCATTGATTTGATCAGGAGGGCATCTGTACCCGGACGGATTGCCAGATGGATGTCGGCGAGTTTGGCGGTCTCTGAAACACGCGGGTCCACAACAACCAGAAGTCGTTCCGGGTCTTTGGACATTTTTGTCAATCTTCGCCGTGCCTGTGAAAAATGATGACTCATCATGGGATTCTTGCCGACCAGCATCAACATGTCGCAGTTTTCAAAATCTTCTGCGAGCTGAATGGCTTGATTTCCCAGGGTCAGGCCGTGTGCCCAGTATCTTCCTGAAAATTCCTGGTTTGCCGCCGAGTAATTCCACCGTGATCCAAGTCCTCGAACCAGACGAATGGGGAAAGACGCGCTCAAAAACGCAAATTCACCACCACCCGTCAAGGATGCCAATACACGGGGGCCATGCGCATCTATGATCGCCTTTAGCTTATCCGAAATCTCGCTGATGGCCTGGTCCCAGGAAATTCGCTCAAATTTATCTCCTGCTTTTTTTAATGGAAACAGCAGCCTGTCTTTACTGTGCTGATGGTAAGCCACGTTCAATCCTTTTCTGCAGATGTATCCTTCACTTAACGGGCTTTTTTTATCCCCGCGGACCTTGACAATTCGATTGTTTTCCACCTGTACTTCCAGTCCGCAGCCGTTGCCGCACAATACACACGCTGTTTTTTTCCAGGACATGGTATTCGCCTCCGCAGTAAGATACTATCTATAAGATAATTATCGTTTAACAGGCGATACCCGGCATGTCAAACAGGTTATTAAATTTTTGCAGGTCAGATCCAGGCCGGGCCGGGTAAGACGATGGAGACGCTCTAAATCTGTCTTGCACTCAGCCGCTTTTTAGGCTATTGTATAATTTCTTATACATGCGGATCGACAGACTGACCGATATTCTGCAAGCAAGGAGATTGTGTTCACCATGGATAACCCTGTAATTGAAAAAGAGATGCTTGAAGCCCTGCTCAATAACCCTTACGAATGCCTGGTCCTTATCGACAATCAAGGCATTGTCAGATTCATGAGTGAGGCCAACAACGGCTATTACTCAGCAAATATGGAAGATAGCATCGGTCGGCATATTGACGAGATCAATCCTGAAAGCAAGATGTGCCGGATTCTTGAGACCGGAAAGGCAGAGATCGGCCAAACGATGATCCTTAACAACCAGGAAAGGGTGATTGCCAGGTTTCCCCTTTATCACAAGGGAGAACTTATTGGTGCGGCAGGCAAACTGATGGTTCTCCACCCGGGTAAGCTCAAGCTGTTGTACGATAGAATTAACGAGCTCAAGGGGAAGGTTGACTACTATAGACGCGAACTGCATAAACCCTATGGTGCCTATTACGGGTTTAACAACATCATCGGCAACTCCAAATCCATCCGCCAGGCGGTTGAGCTGGGAAAAAAAGTGGCAGCATCAACATCCCAGGTATTGATCCAGGGGGAGTCCGGAACGGGAAAGGAACTGTTTGCCCATGCCATTCACGATGCCAGCAAGCGGTGCGACCACTCCTTTGTCAGTGTGAACTGCGCATCCATTCCGAATGATCTTTTTGAGTCTGAATTTTTCGGCTATGAGCCCGGTGCCTTTACCGGGGCCAATAAAAAGGGGAAAATCGGAAAATTTGAAATCGCCCACGGCGGAACCATTTTCCTGGATGAAATCGGGGATATGCCGTTAAATCTTCAGATCAAGCTGCTGCGCGTTCTCCAGGAAAAAGAGATTGAGCCCATAGGTGCAGCAAAAACCAAAAAAGTTGATTTCAGGCTGATCAGTGCTACCAACCAGGATATCGACACCCTGATTAAGGACAAGAAATTTCGCCTGGACCTGTATTACCGTATTAATCTGGTCACCATCAAGCTGCCACCGCTACGTAAAATTAAAACCGATATTCCCCTGCTGGTGAATCACTTTTTGGAAGACCTTGGAAAAAACGGGCGCCCGTTCAAGATTTCGGATGAAGCCATGGCCGCTCTTGTGGATTATTCCTGGCCCGGCAATATCCGAGAGTTAAAAAACGTTGTGGAACGGGCAGGTATTGTCTGCAGGCACCGGTATATTCGACCTTCGGACTTACCCCACAATATGCAAGAACAGAAGGATCCAGCGCTGTCTCCGGCACGGGCCCCGGGGATCCATGACTTCTCGGATTTAAAAACCTTGATGGAAGAAACAGAGAAAAAGGCCATCGAGGATGCCCTGGAATTGTCTGAGGGAAAACGGGCCATGGCTGCCGATGTTTTAGGCATCCACCGGACAGGTCTTTACCAGAAAATGAAAAAATATAATTTGATTTGATCCGGATAATGCCCATGTCAAGGCACCATGCATAGATTGCTATGCATGAATAGAATCTTATTCCGGTATGGGGGAGCGGTCTTAGCCCCGGGCTTGTCCCTTTCATCTTCACTTGCTTCGTAGCGATTTCTCTACCAGCCCCAGGCGGTATCAAGACGTCTCTCCATTACAACAAACCATTTAAATCTTCTTTTATTTCTTTTGGTTACATAAAAAAAAGCTGTTTTTTTACTGTCTGGCAGGTAATTTGCTTTAAGAAATTCAGAAACTGAAACGTAGAAAATCTTGAATCGGGCAGAAGATAAATGACCGCGACGAATCTGATTTCATGTGAACAGGCCCAGGGTATTTTAATCATCGGCCTGAATCGTCCAGAAAAGAAAAATGCCATTACCCATGCCATGTACCGGGGCATGACAGAGGCCCTGGAAAGGGCCGGGCAGGATACCGATGTTCGGGTGGTCTTGATCCGAGGTCACAAAGAAGCCTTTTGCGCGGGAAACGATCTGGGTGATTTTAACCGGAGAAAATCAGATGAGCCTTCACCCGGTGCTGTTTTTTTAAAGGCGCTGTCAATTTTTGAAAAACCGGTGGTCGCGGCGGTATCGGGGCTGGCAATCGGGGTCGGGGCAACGATTCTCTTACACTGCGATCTAGTCTATGCGGCAGAGAACAGCCGGTTTCGAATGCCGTTTGTCAATCTCGGCCTTTGCCCGGAAGCTGGATCAACCTTGCTTCTACCCGCAAGAGCCGGGTATCTGAAGGCCGCCAGGGCACTGATGCTGGGGGATTTTTTTGATGCAGAAACGGCTGTGGCGCTCGGTCTTGTGACCGCCATCCTGCCTGATGACGCCCTGATGAACCATGCCATGATGGATGCGTCCCGCCTGGCCCGTAAACCTTCAAATGCCCTTTTGGAGATAAAACGGTTGATGAAACAGGGGATCGGCAGCCGGATCACTACCCATATGGATATTGAATTCAAGGCGTTCGCCAGACTTCTGGCCTCAGAGGAATCCAAAAGACTAAGGGCAAAAAAATATAAGGAGAAAAAATGATGAACATTGAAAAACTCGTTATTGTGGGATCCGGACTTATGGGAAGCGGTATTGCCCAGGTAGCGGCCCAGGCCGGCAAGCAGGTGATTTTAAACGATGTATCTGCCAAGGCCCTTGAAAAGGCAAAGGACTCCATTGTCTGGTCCGTAAAAAAATTTGTGGAAAAGAAAAAAGTGCAGGAAGATGAAGAAACCATTCTTTCCAGAATCAGTTTTTCCGAGAGTCTGGACATGGCTGGGGACGCACAGATCGGCATCGAAGCGGTGTATGAGAATATGGATCTCAAGCGTGACATTTTCAAAGCCCTTGACCAGGTGCTTCCCCCCACAGCCCTCATCGCCACGAACACCTCGGCCATTCCCATCACTGAGATTGCCACGGCCACACAGAGGCCGGACAAGGTTCTGGGGCTCCATTTTTTCAGTCCGGTTCCCATGATGCAGGCTGTGGAGGTGATCAAGGGCATTGAAACCAGTGACGAGACCCTGGCAGCCGGCCTTGATTTTGCCCGGAGTATCGGCAAGGACCCGATCCAGGTTAACCGGGATGTGGCCGGCTTTGTAATCAACCGGATCAATTTTCCCTCCACCATGGAGGCCATGCGTCTGGTGGAGCAGGGGGTTGCGTCCTGCGAAGACATAGACAAGGGGATGAGGCTGGCAGCGGGCCGGAAAATGGGAATTTTTGAGACCGGGGATATGGTAGGTCTGGATATCACCTACGGAGCACTGATGGCCATGTATAGAGAGACCGGTGATTCTGCCTGGTTTCCCCCCCTGCTGCTGAGGCGGAAAATCAAGGCGGGTCATTTGGGACGGAAAACCGGTAAGGGTTGGTATGAATACAATGAGGATGGCAGCCGAAAATCCTGAATTCTAAAATTTTAAATCGGGAAAAGAGGAAGATCATGGGTGAAAGAATCGTAATGTCCGGCGCTGTCCGCACCCCAGTCGGGCGGTATATGGGGGGACTCAAGGATGTGGAGGCCTATGACCTGGCCGCCTTGGTACTGAATGCTGCCGTTAAAAAAGCCGGTATAGAACCCGGTCAGGTGGATGAGGTCATCCTGGGCCAGTCTTACCAGAACGGAGAATATGTGAATATCGCCCGGATGGGGCTTCTGGCGGCTGGCTGGCCCGAAGAAATCGCCGGCCTGACCATCGACCGCCGCTGTTGCAGCGGGCTGGAAAGCATCCGCCTGGGCGCTTCCCTGATCCTCTCCGGGCAGGCGGACATAGTGGTGGCCGGCGGTGTGGAGAGTATGAGCCACGGGGAGTTTTATCTGCCCGGGCAGATTAAGTGGGGGGTCGGCGGGCAGAAAGGCATGCCCAGGGGCCATGGAGACCTGGCCATTTGGGGGCTGCCCATGTATGACCGGATCCAGCGGGCCAGGGTCATGTCCCAGCCCGTGGAACGGTACGGTGTGCTTCCTTCCATGATGTCCTGGGCTGAAACCGCAGCCAGTGAAGAGGGCATCAGCCGGGAGGCCTGCGATGCCTGGGCCCTGGCCAGCCATGACAAGGCCTGCAAAGCCATTGCCAGAGGGGATTTTCAGGGTGAAATCATCCCCGTGTCCGTACCCAGGCGTAAACAGGACGACCTGCTCATTGACCGGGATGAAAACCCCAGGGAAGATACCACCCTTGAGCGCCTGGCCCGGCTTAAACCGGTACTGGGCGGAGTCTGCACCGCCGGCAACTCCTCTACTGAAAATGACGGCGCCGCTGCCCTGGTTCTGTGCACTGAAAAAAAAGTCAGGGAACTCAACATTGAGCCCTTGGGTAGCCTGAGGTCTGTGGCGGTAGCCGGAGCAGACCCCAGGCGGGCCCATCTTACCGTGCCTGCTGCCGTGGAAAAGGCCCTGGCCCGTGCCCGGATCTCTTTGACGGCCGTGGATCTTGTCGAAGTCCAGGAGGCCTTTGCCGCCCAGGTGCTGGCAGATTTGAAGGTCATGGGATATGAATCCCATGAAAAGGTAAATGTCAATGGATCCGGTATCTCATTAGGGCATCCCATCGCTTGTACCGGGACCCGGGTTATGGTCTCCCTGCTTTATGAGATGCAGCGCCGGGATGCCCAGTTTGGCCTTGAAACCATTTGCGGCGGTGGGGGGCTGGGAATTGCTGCCGTGATAGAGCGATGACTTGAAAGGACATGCTTCCCCCCAGTCTAAGGAAGGTTCCCTATGCCTCAATTCATTGCAGATTTAAGGGATGTTGAGTTTAATCTCTACGAGATGTTTGACATGGTTTCCCTGTGCCGCCATGAAAGATTTAAAACCCTGGACCGGACGGCCTTTAAACTGATCCTGACAGAGGCAAGAGACTTTGCTCTAAAAGAGATGCTTGCCGCCTATCCGGACGGGGACAGGGAAGGTGTTTCCTACCGGGATGGACAGGTTCGGGTACCGGAGAGTTTTCATCGGGTCCATCGGTATTATTGCGACAACCAGTGGAATGCCCCGGCCTCGGCCCCGGCCTATGGAGGCCAGGGTTTGCCCAAGTTGATGGCTGCAGCCATTCAGGAATACATGATGGGGGCCAACTGGCCGGTCTATGCTTACGGATCCATGGGCGTGAGTACAGGCGGAATGATTCGGCGTTTCGGTTCAAAGGAACAAAAAGAGACGTACGTCAGAAATCTTTACACCGGCCTTTGGGGCGGCACCATGCTGCATACGGAGCCTGAGGCCGGTTCGGATCTGGGGGCCCTGACTACCCGGGCCGTTCAGAACCGGGACGGCACATACAGCCTGACCGGGCTGAAGATGTTCATCACCAACGGCGATCATGACCTGTGTGAAAACATAATTCATCTGGTCCTTGCAAGGATACAGGGAGATCCCAAGGGTATAAAAGGCCTTTCCATGTTTATCGTTCCCAAATTCATGGTAAGCCCCGGTGCGCAGGCGGGAAAAGCCAATGGCATTTATTGTTCAGGCATCGAAAGGAAACACGGCCTTCATGGCAGCGCCGCCTGCTTGATGACATTGGGATGCCGGAAAACCTGTACAGGCTATCTTCTCGGAGAGCCTGGACAGGGGATGAAGATCCTTGTTACCCTCATGAATCAGGACCGGCTTAATGTGGGGCTCCAGGCATTGGCCTATGGTTCCAGTGCCTATCTCTACGCGTTGAATCATGCCCGCAACAGAATCCAGGGCAGATCTCCCCAATCCCAGGCCCGGCCGGAAGCGGTACCGGTTCCCATTATCCGTCATCCGGATATCAAACGCACCCTGATGGAAATGAAAGCGGTCATAGAAGGGCTGCGCAGTTTGATATATTTTGCCATGGCCTGTCTGGACAGGGCCGGGATTGAAACGGATAAGAAAACCAAAAAAGAGCTGATTTCCCTTGTTGAACTGCTTATCCCGGTCATCAAAGGGTATGGCTGTGAACAGGGGTATCTGATCTGTATCCAGGCCATCCAGGTCTTCGGCGGGGCAGGATACTGCCGGGACTATCCGGTGGAGGCCATTGCCAGGGATTGCAAGATCACAACCCTTTATAAAGGCTGTACCGGGATTCA
>CALGAJ010000354.1 GCA_937951975.1 uncultured Desulfotignum sp. | reverse complement strand
CGGACGCGGCCCATGCGGTCAACTGCACCGGGCCCGCCAACCTGGCCCGGGCGGTCAAGGCGAACCAGGCCCGGCTGGTCCAGATTTCAACGGATTTTGTATTCAGCGGGGACCAGGGCCGGCCTTATAAACCGGATGACAAGGCAGATCCCAAATCGGTTTACGGCAGAACCAAACTGGCAGGTGAGCATGCGGTTTCTGAAATACTGGGAAATGAAACATTGATTATCCGTACCGCCTGGCTGTACGCATCCCATGGGAATAATTTTGTCAAAACCATGATCCGCCTGATGAAAGAAAAAGAGCGATTGACTGTGGTGGATGATCAGGTGGGAACCCCCTGCTGGGCAAAAGGCCTTGCCCAGGCGGTGTGGACCGCGGTTGGAAAAAAACTTGCCGGTGTTTTTCACTGGACCGATGCCGGGGTGGCGTCCTGGTATGATTTTGCCGTGGCCATCCAGGAGGAAGCCCTGGCGGCCGGGTTGCTTGACAAAACCATTCCGGTGCTGCCGATCCCCGGCAGCCAGTACCCGACACCGGCCCATCGGCCGGATTTCAGCGTTCTGGACAAAAGTGATCTGGCGGCGGCGATCAAGATGACGCCGGATCACTGGCGGCGGCAGCTTCGATGGATGCTTAAAGAGTTACGGTAAAAAAAATTTTGTATAGAAAAATTTTCTTCTTGATTTTTTGAAAAATCTGGATTAGGTCTGATCTCATAACGATTTCATCGTGTTTATCGTTATTCCTTGTGCAGGTAATCGCGTCCGGCAGCTCTTGTATCTGTTTCTGAATTGTTTTTGCATGAAAAAATCAAGGAATCAGGGATTTACCAATTTTTTCTTTAAAAGGAGGATTCCTCATGATCATTTTGCACAAATCCATTTCAAAAAACAGATTGAAAATCGCATTGATCGGATTGCTGGTGCTGGGTTTTTTGGTGCCTGCGGTGTCAGCATTGGACAAAGTCAACATCAATACGGCAGACAAAGAGCAATTGGTGTCACTTAAATTCATTGGCGATGCATTGGCGGACAGAATTATTGAATACCGTCAAAATCAGCCGTTTCAAGCACCCGAGGATATCATGAAGGTGAAAGGGGTGGGCGAAAAAACATGGGAAGCCAACAAGGAGCGGATCATCGTTAAGAACGAATGATAACGACCTGACTCGTGCCTTCCCTGATTCCTTTGATTTAAAAAATCGTTGCCTGCTTCAGGTGAATTTTGTATGATTGTTAAAAACCATGTTGGAACACAGCATGGTTTTTTTATTGGAAAAAATAAAACCAAAATATGGATGCGATTGTGAATCAATTCAAACAATATCAGCGCCGATCTTTCTGGATCATTTCCTTGTTTATGCTGGCAGCTGCCGCGGGAATGGCGGGCGGTCTGTTTTACGGCCTGGACCGGACCGGAATCGTTTTAGGTGACATGCCGGAGAAGGGGCCGTTTCTGGAAACTTTGCAGCAGTTCACTGTATTGCTGCAAAACAAATTCTGGATGTGGGTTGTGCCTGCGGTTGCCGGTGTTCTGCTGGTGGCGGGCTGGATTCTCTGGCTGGTGCTGCAAATGGGTATGGGCCCGGTTTTCAGGGATCTCAAGCAGCCGGAGCCATCCAAAAAAGCGCCCGGTTCCGGGAAAAAAGATTTTCTGGACCAGAAAATCGAACAGGAACGCAAACAACGGCTGTTTCTGCACACATTGTCCGTGCTTCAGCGGGAAGGGCGGCTCCTGGATTTTTTTGGTGAAGACCTGAAGCGCTATTCCGACGAACAGATCGGTGCGGCCGTGCGCAGTATCCAGGCGGACTGCAAGCAGGCCATGAAAAAATATATCGATCCCCGGCCCGTAGTGAACGCTGATGAAGGCGAAGCCTTTACGGTGGAGCCCGGGTTTGACATGAATGCCATCACTCTGGTGGGAAATGTGACCGGAGATCCTCCCTTTGAGGGGATTGTCAGACACCCGGGATGGAAGGCCGGCAAAAAAGAGATCCCCCGGCTGGCGGACATCAGGGATGCGGCTGTGATCACGCCTGCGGAAATTGAAATCGGGACCGGCAGTTGATGGATTTTCAGGACACACCCTATATCATCGGTATTGATCTGGGCACCACCAATTGCGCGGTGTCTTACGTGGATGTGGCCGGGCTGAAAGAGGCCATGGCCGGCACCGGCAGAAAACACCCGGGTCCTGTGGATAAAAATCCGTGGATCAAGGTGTTTCATGTGCCCCAGCTCACGGGATTAGGGGAATTTTCAAAGATGCCGGTGCTGCCGTCATTTCTGTATATCCCCGGGGAATATGATATCTCTAAAGAAGGGCTGAGACACCCCTGGAAAAAAAGGGAAGACCTGTTTGCCGGTCTGTTTGCAAGGGATCACGGAGCCAAAATTCCCTCGCGCCTGGTATCATCCGCCAAAAGCTGGCTGTGTCACGGCGGTGCGGACCGGAACGCCCGGATTCTGCCCTGGGGCAGTTCCGGGGTTGAAAAGATTTCTCCGGTGGATGCCACGGCGGAATACCTGACTCACATGCGGTCTGCCTGGAACCATTTTGTCAAAGATGAAGACAAGTTCATGGAAAACCAGTTTGTGGTGATTACGGTGCCGGCATCGTTCAATGAGGAAGCCCGGGACCTGACCATGGCCGCCATTGAAAAAGCCGGGTTGTCCGGGGCTGTCACCCTGCTGGAGGAACCCTTGGCCGCATTTTACAGCTGGCTGATTCTGCATGAATCAGACTGGGAGCAGCAGGTGGGTGAAAATGACCTGATTCTGGTGTGTGATGTGGGCGGCGGCACCACGGACTTCAGCCTGATTTCCCTGAAGGCCGGAGACCAGGGCAGCCCCCGGTTTGAGCGGCTTGCCGTGGGGGATCACCTGATTTTAGGCGGAGACAATATCGATCTGGCCCTGGCAAAGATTGTGGAAGCCAAGTTCAAATCCAACACCACCCTGACCCCGGATAAATGGAAAACCCTGTGTCACCAGTGCCGGCAGGCCAAGGAGGAGATCCTTGAAAACCGGGAAAAATCGGTCCGCATCACCATCAAAGGGGAAGGGCGGGCTTTGATTTCCGGGACCCTGGCAGCGGATCTGACCCGGGGGGAAGTGGAAAATGTGCTGCGGTCCCGGTTTTATCCGGATGTGGATTCAGCAGATATTCAGGCACAAGACAATGACAGGGAAGTGGCGGACTTTGGCCTGCCGTTTGAAAAAGAGCCGTCCGTGACCCGGCATATTATCCGGTTTCTGGAAAAACACCGGGACAATGTCAAGCAGGCTTTGGGCAAAGATGAACCACTGCCGGAGTTTATATTGTTCAACGGCGGGACCCTGAAACCGTCCCTGGTTCAGTCCCGGATCAAAGAGGCCATCCGCCGCTGGGTCAAGGCCAAAGATGCCACCCGGCCCATCACCCTTGAAAATGACCGCCCTGAGCTGGCCGTGGGTATCGGGGCCTCCTATTACGGGCTGGTCAAGCAGGGGATCGGGGTCCGGGTGGGGTCCGGCAGTCCGAGAAGTTATTACCTGGGCGTGGGAACCGCATCGGATTCAGAGAAAAAAGCGATCTGTCTGGTGGAACGGGGGCTGGATGAGGGTTCTGTCATTGACCTGCCTGAAATGCCCTTTGAGGTGCGGGCCAATGAGCCGGTGAGTTTTGACGTGTACAGCTCCAGTTTCCGGTCCGGTGATACGGCCGGTCGTATTCTGCCCATCGATGAGACCCTGACGCCCCTGCCCCCGATTCAGACCATTATCCGTTTTGGAAAAAACGGGGACAAAAAAAACATCCCCGTCACCCTGGGCGCGGAATACACGGAAATGGGCAGCCTGTCCATGTATTGTCATTCCCAGGTGAGTGATCACCGGTGGAAACTCCAGTTTCAGCTCAGAGACACGGG
>CALGAJ010000353.1 GCA_937951975.1 uncultured Desulfotignum sp. | reverse complement strand
AGGGAATCCTCCACATGTTCGGTCATCCACAAGCGGTTGTAAAGTCCGGTCAACACGTCGGTCCGGCTGGCTTTTTCAAGCTCCCGGCTTTTTTCTTCCAGAAGCGATTCATTTTCCAGCGCGGTCCAGTATTCCTGGTTGCCCCGCAGGGAAATCAACACCAGATAGATGGAATACAGCATAATGGCGATTCCCAGCGACGGCACCTCGCCATTGATGAACACCGCGGCAATCACAGGCATCAGCATCAGAAAATTATAGACCACCGCCAGATACAATACCGGCATGAACGACAACACCCCGCCGGCACAGAACCCCACCGTGCAGATGATCATGAGCAGCTGGATGGTCTGCTCTTCAAAATAAAGCAGAAAAAAAGCGGCCACCACACCCCATGCCAGGGCAGTTAACAGAATACTGGCAATAAAAATGGCGTTATGCCATGTTTCATACTTTTCCGGCACTTTTCTGGACATCTGGACATGTGCCAGACGAAACAGACAGATACCGGTGAAGATGCCCAGAAACACCAGACTGACGGCGAGATGCTGGTGGATATACCCATCCGTGAAAAACAGGACCGGCGGAACCAGGATATAAAAAAACACCCCGGACGTAGACCTTTTCTGAAGATCATCGACCACTCTTCTGCTCAACCGCTGTCGTTGAAATGCCATATTCAAAAACCTATTTGACGGGGTGCATGTCCGGGAAATCTCGAGTTTGTCCAGACAGTCCGGTGCCTTATATACCAGTGCGTGATGGAAAATCAAATAATTTTTTGTTTTTTCACAATAATACTTTTCAATTTAAAAAAAATCCTGTAAAAGGGTGTGTTTCTATCGGAGAAGTACGGACCATATCAACCATATGGTTTGTCGGCAATAACCCAAACTTGAAGGTTTTATGCACTTAAAATTTAAAATCACATGGTTATTCGAAGAGTCATATATTCAAAGAACAAGCTGGGATATGTCGCTTGTTCCGCAGTCACGGGAATTGCAGCTGATGCCGGGGGGGTAGGACGTATATTGTCTTTTGCACAAACACTTTTTTTCTGTAACACACGCGTCTCTATTCCTCCTTTCCATCATCCGCATATTTCCGGCAACCCTGTTTTAAAAAAACCAATGACCTGACCTGAGGTTGACGGATTTTATTTCAATCTTTCAGATCAGAACTTTGAATAAAAATCTTATTTAAAATCAATTGCGGGCATGTTTCTGCATCATGCAGCCTGCCCCGGATGCGTATTAACATTTTTTGGAGACAACACCCATGCTGAACAAAAACCTTAAAATGACCGGTGATGTCCAGGACAATAATTTTTTTGCCCTGGGACGGCAGGTGACCATTGAATACTATGAATGCGGTGCCACAGCCTTTCTGGATGCGGCCCGTGTTGAAAACGCCCTGCTGAAAGCGGCAAAGGACAGCAATGCCACCATCATCAGTTCCTCGTTCCATCAATTTAAGCCCCAGGGCGTCAGCGGCGTGGTGGTGATCGCGGAATCCCATTTCACCATCCATGCCTGGCCGGAACATGACTATGCCGCCGTGGACATTTTCACCTGTGGCGATAATATCAACCTGGAAGCCGCCATTACCTCCATGAAGGAATCGTTTGAATCAAAAAATGTGCTGATCTCTTCGGATCAGAACCGGGGCATTATCTCCAAGCCCTTTGCGCAACAGAACATTGGACAGACCCTGGAACATTCAAACACCCATCCCATTTCCTGGAAAAAGGATTATGAGCAGAAAAACCCCTGGGGGGTTCTGTCTTCCATCGATATCTATGACAGTGACCCGGATATTATCCGGGATGCCGGCAAAATCAAACAGTTTGTGCATGAACTGTGTGACAGAATCGACATGAAACGGTTCGGCGAGTGCCAGGTGGTCCATTTTGGCGAAGATGAGCGGGTGGAAGGCTTCAGCATGACCCAGCTGATTGAAACCTCCCTGATTTCCGGTCATTTTGCCAATGCCGACAATACCGTTTACCTGGATGTGTTCAGCTGCAAATTTTATGACCCCCGGGAGGTGGCGGAGTTTGCCATGTCCTTTTTCAAGGGCGGGCATTACAAAATGCAGCTGGCGTTACGTCAGTAGAGGAGTTGAAAAAATGAATCACACCCAACATGTCAAAAACGGCTGGTTTTATGAAACCTGCCCCATGTGGCCCGGCATGGCCCTGTCTCTTGAGATTGAAAATATCCTGTATGATGGAAAAAGTCCGTTCCAGCATATCCAGGTGTTTGAAACCAAAAATCACGGGAAAATGCTGGCTTTGGACGGCATCATTCAATTGACCCAGTTCGACGAATTCAGTTACCAGGAGATGCTGGCGCATGTTCCGCTGTTTGCCCACCCCAATCCTGAAACCATACTGGTGATCGGCGGGGGAGACGGCGGCATTCTGCGGGAAGCAGGCCGCCATACCTGTGTCTCAACCATGGATTTCTGTGAAATCGATGAGATGGTGATCCACGTGTCCAAACAGTTTCTGCCGGATCTGGCCTGTGGATTTGACGACCCCCGGGTGAACGTTTTCATCGGAGACGGGGCCGCGTTTGTCAAGAAAAAAACCGGTGTGTATGACGTGATCATTGTGGATTCGTCCGATCCCATCGGTCCCGGAGAGGTGCTGTTCAAAAAGCCGTTTTACGAGAGCCTGAAAAATGCCCTCAAACCCGGGGGACTTATCGCCACCCAGGGGGAATCCATTTTTCTTCACAAGGGCTGTGTCACCAATCTGGCGAAAATCACCCGGGATCTGTTTGACCGTCAGGCCTATGCCAGTTTTATGGTGCCCACCTACCCCGGCGGAAATATCGGCATCTGCCTGGGATCACTGGGACCGGAACTGACCCGCCCGGCAAGAAAAGTCGATCCCGGGATCCAAAAACAATTGAAATACTATTCACCGGAAATT
>CALGAJ010000352.1 GCA_937951975.1 uncultured Desulfotignum sp. | reverse complement strand
TGCTGTGTGCCCCGGCTGGGGGACAGCCTGTCCAACAACCGGCTGTGGTCCATCCGGGGGCGGGTCCCGGATCCGGCGGAAAGGGATCTGGATGCCTGTATTTTCGCTCCCCGGTGTGACTGGCGCATCGAAGGCCGGCACCTGGAAGACAAAAGCCTGACTGCCAACTGTATGTCTCAGCATCCGGATCTGGTTTCCATCTCCGACGATCACGTGTCCCGGTGCTTTCTGGGCAGAGAAACCCTGAAAGTTCCGTATGATGATTATGCCCGGGGTCAGCGCGGAGCGATTGTCCAGATGGAAGGAGATGATGATTTCTCCTCCATGGACACGCTGCTCAACATCCGGAACATGAAGCTGTGGTATCCGGAACAGAACCCGTCTTTACGGGCCATCCTGGGGCTGGAGAAAAAATCCCATGTCAAGGCCGTGGACGATGTTACTCTGAAGGTTCTCAAAGGCACCACATTAGGCATTGTCGGGGAATCCGGCTGCGGCAAAAGCACCCTGGTCAAAGGGATCATCGGCCTGGAAGAGCTGACCGACGGCGAAGTGGAACTCATGGGCATCGATTTGAACCTGCCGGCACAGAAACGGGATTTGTCGTTGATCCGGGAGCTGCAGATGGTATTTCAGAATCCGGATTCCACCCTGAATCCCTCCTACACCATCGGGGCTCAGATCGGACGGCCCATTCTTAAATTCAAGACCGTTCCCCGTCAAAAAGTGCGCAAGGAAGTGGAACGGCTGCTGCGGGCCGTCAAACTGGATGCTTATTATTACGACCGGTATCCCCGGCAGTTGTCCGGCGGGGAAAAACAGCGGGTTGGAATTGCCCGTGCCCTGGCCAGCCGGCCGTCTCTGGTGATCTGTGATGAACCGGTATCCGCCCTGGACGTGTCCGTGGCTGCGGCCGTGCTCAACCTGCTCAACGAGATCAAGGAGGACATGGGCTCCACCATGATCTTCATCGCCCATGACTTAAGTGTGGTGCGGTTCATCTCCGATTTTGTGGCGGTGATGTATCTGGGAGAAATTGTGGAGTTCGGGCCGGTGGCATCCATTTATCCGCCCCCGTACCATCCCTATTCCGAAGCGCTGCTGTCCTCGGTTCCCATTCCGGATCCCACGGCCAAACGCCAGTCCATCATCCTGTCCGGGGATGTGCCCAGCCCCACCAACCGGCCGTCAGGCTGCTGTTTCCATACCCGGTGCCCCCGGAAATCGGTGCTGCCGGATAACGGCAAAATCTGTGAGCAGGAAAAACCCCGGTTCCAGAGACTGCCCAACGGCCATAAAATCCTGTGCCATATTCCGGCAGATAAACTCACGGAACTGGCCATGGAACGGGGAGATAAACGCATGATGCTGCCCACGGGCTAAAGGTCTGTTTGCCTGAAGCAACAACATGATGCGATATCTGATCCTTTTTTCTGCGGTGCTCATGCAGATGTGCCTGGGCGCCACCTATTCCTGGAGTGTGTATGTCCAGCCCCTCAGAGATCTGACCGGCCTGGCCCAGGGGCCGGTTCAGGGGCCGTTTACCGTGTTTTATTTTGTTTTTCCTTTCACCATGATGCTTGCCGGCGGATGGCTGCCGAAAATCGGTCCCCGCATCAGCGCCATGGCCGGGGGATTGCTGTTCGGCGGCGGCTGGATCATGGCCGGACTGGGCAGTCATCACTTTTTTTTCACCATTCTGGGGATTGGCGGTCTGGCCGGCATCGGCGCCGGCATGGCGTATATTGTACCCATTGCCGTGTGTATCCGCTGGTTTCCACAATCCAAAGGCCTTGTCACCGGCATTGCCGTGGCCGGATTTGGAGGCGGCGCCGCCCTGGTGAGCCAGGCCGGCGGGTTTCTGATCACCCGTCTGGGGTACGCCCCGTTTCAGACATTTTTTGTATTCGGCATCCTGTTTTTATGCCTGGTGGGTTTGGCCGGCAGTGTGATGCGGTTTCCCCCATCTGAAACAACCCCCACATCCCGGTCATGGCTCCGGCCGGGACAGGTGCTGGGGCATGCCAATTTTAAATTACTGTATCTGGCCATGTTCATGGGGCTGACCGCCGGATTTGCCGTGAACGCCAACCTCAAGGAAATTTTTCACACACCCGGCGATACAGTGCAGACCGGTATCACGGCCGTGTCGTTGTTTGCTCTGGCCAATGCAGCCGGCCGGGTGGTCTGGGGCATGATCTTTGACCGGATGTCAGCCGCTTCCGCCATCCAGGCCAATCTGATCTGCCAGGCACTCGTGCTGGCTGCAACCCCGCTTCTGGCCGGTTCGGTTTCAGGTTTCTGGGCGTTTGCCCTGTTCACGGGATTCAATTACGGGGGCGTGCTGGTGATCTATGTGTCCAGTGCCGCCAGAAGCTGGGGATCTGAGCATGTTTCCCGGGTTTACGGCTGGCTGTTCACCGCCAATATCCCGGCGGCATTGTCTCCAATTCTGGCCGGGTTTATATTTGACAGGTTCCATGATTTCACCCCGGCCCTGGGCGGACTGGCGTTGCTGCTGGCCGTCACGGCGGTTCTGATCCGGTACCAGACCCAACGGATCAATGGCCGGATTACCCCTATTTGAGCTGACTGTCCTTGCTGCCCCGGCGGTTGAACAAACGGACCCCGGAATCGGTTTTCTCCATTTCCGATTGACAATGGACACACAGTCTGACTCCGGGAAGGGCCTTTCGCCGGGCCTCGGGAATCTCTTCTTCGCACACTTCGCAATGGGTGCTGCTTTCACCACGGCCCAGCCGATCTCTGGCCTGTTTGACCGCATCCGCCACACTGGCATCGATCTGTTCCTGAACCGCCCCGTCTCTTGCCCATCCCACTGCCATACGTCTCTCCTGTTTCAGTGAATTTTCCACAAAATCATGTTATCAATATAATCTCCAGCGCGCACATTTGCAAGCAGATCCATGCGGATCATGGGTGCGGCAAAAAAGGAACCTCGTGTTATTGATTTACATTGCCAAGGGAACATGGTAGAGAAAATCTTATGAAAACAACCCATTCCATACATTTCACAGATGCCCGGCGTATGATGGATGTGCCGGACGTCAGTATCGATCTGGTGGTGACTTCCCCCCCCTATCCCATGATCGAGATGTGGGATGATCTGTTTCGAAAAATGGACCCTGATGTCAACAAATGCCTGTCCGCACAGGACGGCCCCGGGGCGTTCCAAGCCATGCACCGGCTTCTGGACCCGGTGTGGCAGGAATGCTTCCGGGTACTCAAGCCCGGTGGATTTGCCTGTATCAACATCGGGGATGCCACCCGGTCCATTGCCACCCAGTTCGCCTTGTACACCAACCATGCAAGGATCCTGTCCTCAACCGGGAAAATTGGATTCACCAGCCTGCCCTGTATCATCTGGCGCAAACATCCCAACGCTCCCAACAAATTCATGGGATCGGGCATGCTCCCGGCCGGAGCTTATGTCACCCTGGAACATGAATATATCCTGATTTTACGAAAAAACGGCAAACGGGAATTCAAAACCGAGGAAGACAGACAGCGGCGCCGGGAAAGCGCGATTTTCTGGGAGGAGCGTAATCTCTGGTTTTCCGATATCTGGTTCGACCTCAAGGGCACACCCCAGACCCTGGCCGATGCCCAGGAAAGAAAGCGCAGCGCGGCCTTTCCCTTTGAGCTGGCATACCGTCTGATCAACATGTTTTCCCTCCAGGCCGACCAGGTGCTGGACCCGTTCATGGGCACCGGCACCACCCTGGCGGCAGCCATGGCTGCCGGCCGCAGCTGTGTCGGATATGAAATGGACCAACGCCTGATCTCCGCCATCCACAGAACGGTCAGGGGTGTGATGCTGCCCACGGACCAGGCTTCAGCCAAACGCCTGATTCAGCACCAGGCCTTTGTGGAACAACGTGCGGCAGCCGGCAACCCTTTAAAATATGTCAATGAAACCTATGGATTCCCGGTGGTTACCAACCAGGAGAAATGGCTGCACCTGCATGTGCCTGCCGACCTGATTCAAGCGGATGAATCCCGGTTTCAAGTCACCCACGATGTGGCCAGAATGCCGTTCAAATACAACCTTTTCGACAACTGACGCGACTGTACACAGGGCCGGACAAACAAGATAAAAGGACCAGAAAAATGGTATCACCGGAACCGGAAAAATCGGTCCAGCAGCTCTACAAGGAAACCCGTCTGGCGCAGAAACGCCTGGACACGCTGCTCCGGTTTCTGCCCGACCCGGTCTTCGCCTTTTCCCTGAACAACACCGTCGAATATGTCAATCCGGCGTTTGAACGGGTGTTCGGATGGAAACTGGAAGAGATCCGGGGCCAAAACATCCCGTTCATTCCGGACCATCTGCTGGAACAGGCCCGGCAGGGGATGAAGCAGCTGTATGAAAACCGCACGGTCATGGATTTCGAAACCCAGCGGTACACCCGGGACGGCCGGATGCTGGACATTCTGATCAACGGTGCCATTCTCTACGATGAAGACGACACCCCCATGGGCCAGGTCCTGATCCTGCGGGACATCACCTTTGAAAAACGCATGGCCAAGACCAACCGGATCATGTTCGACATCTCCACGGCCCTGCACACCTATCACAAGCTGGGGGACCTCGTGGCCATCATCACGGCGGAAATCCAGAAACTGGTGAACGTGGAAGGGGCGTTCATCCTGCTGGCGGACCGGGACACCGACGAACTGTATTTTTTTACGGCCCGGTTCAAGGATGCAGCCTCAGGCCGAAAATTCAAGAAACTCCGGTTTCCGGCGGACCAGGGGGTGTCCGGCCATGTCTACAAAACCGGCAAACCGTTGCTGATCCCGGACATCTCCCAATGCGATTTCTACCTGAGACGGGTGGACGAGGAAACCGACCTGGTGGCCAGAAACATGCTGTCCGTGCCCATCAAGCTCAAGGACCGGGTCATCGGCGTGGT
>CALGAJ010000351.1 GCA_937951975.1 uncultured Desulfotignum sp. | reverse complement strand
TTTCAAAATACATGGCGCCCAGGGCTTCGGTGGCCTGCCGGGTCTTGTCACTGCCGTACCCGGTGAGCAGCACGGTTCTGAGGTCCGGGTCCAGTTCCTTGAGCTTGGTGATGGTGACCAGCCCGTCCATGTCCGGCATTTTCAGGTCCACGATGGCCAGGTCGAACCGGGTGGTTTTCGCCAGTTCCAAGGCTTTCAGTCCGGAGGTGGCTTTCACGGGATCATGGCCCAGCAGTGAGATCCGCTGGGCCATGGAATTGAGCAGCCGTTCCTCGTCATCCACCAGAAGGATATGTTTTTTATTCTCTGTCATTTATTTTAACGCAAATGTAAATCATTGCTCCTGTCAGGGTCAAGGGATTTCAATCGATCCTGACGGCATCATATGCCATAAAACAGATAGATCATCAACAGTTCAACAAAAAGAAAGATCACGGTCATGCCGATGCCGGCCCTGGTATAGTCCACGGTCCTGAAACCGCCGGGCCGCATCACCAGAGCATTGACCTGGTGGGTGGGCAAAACGAAACTGTTGGACGCGGACAATCCCACCACCAGGGCCGCCATTCTCGGGTCCGCACCCGCCATCATGGCCATGTTCATGCACAGGGGGACCAGCAGGACCGTGGCACCCACATTGGAGATCACCAGGGTGAAAAACGTGGTCATGATCCCGATCACGGCCAGAAGCACAATGGGGGCCGGCGTTCCCACCAGGACCAGAACCCCTTCAGCGATGAAAGCGGCGGTCCCGCTTTTTTCAAACGCAATCCCCAGAGGTATCAGTCCGCCCAGAAGGAACACGGTCATCCAGTCCACCGAGGCGTAGGCTTCATCCACGGTCAAGACCCCCGTGATGATCATGCCCAGGGCGCCGGACATCAATGCCACGGCCAGAGGCGCGTTGAAAAAAATGATCTGGACCAGGGCGATGGCCAGCCAGCATACGGCCAGGACCGCTTTCTGGGGCCGCAGGATCTCGCCTTCCAGGGGAGAGGCAAACACCAGGGACCGGGGTTTGGGCTTGTTGTTCAGAATATGGAACCGGTCCCAGGGACCCTGGAGCAGCAGGGTATCCCCCTGGCTCAGGGGGATAAAGGTCAGGCCGCTGTAGATTTTCTTGTTGCCCTTGAACAGGACCAGCGGGTTGAGCTGATACTGGTCTTTGAACCGGACTTCATTCAACGTCTTGCCGATCAGGTCGGACCGGGGGGACACCACGGCCTCGGCCACACCGGCATTGGTGTTGGCCAGGGTATCGGCAAAGGTCTCCAGGGTATCCTTGATCTGCCAGCCGTATTCCCGGGACAGTTTTTCAATGTTTTCCCATTTACCCGCCACAGCCACGTCACAGTTGGCGGAAATATTTTCATGGCTGCGGGGGATCTGATTGACGATCCGGCCGTCTGAAGCACTGATGCCGATCACCGTGACCAGGAATCTGGCCCGGATGGTCAGCTCCTCCAGGGTGCCGGTCCTGCCGGTTTCCGGCACATGAAGCTCGACAATGCTTTTGACGCCCTGGTATTCGGAAGTCAGCATATCCGAGGCCCCGCGGTTGAACTCACCCGACCTGGCCGGCAGGATAAACCGGCCGAACACAATGAAATAGATCAACGCCGCCGCCACCAGGCACAACCCGATGGGGGTCTGGGTGAACAGACCGAACGGCGCCAGTTTCTCTCCGCCGATCACCATCAGATCGTTTAACAGAATGGTGGGACTGGCCCCCACCAGGGTGATGGTGCCGCCGATGATGGCACAGAACGCCATGGGCATGAGCACCCGGGAGGTGGGAATACCCATGCGCTTGGAAATCCGCTGGGTCACGGGCAGAAACAGGGCTGCAGCCCCGATGTTCTGCATCATGCTGGAGATGATGGCCACGGTTCCGGCAATGAACAGGATGATCTTGTTTTCACTTTTGCCGGCCAGGGCCATGATCGGCTTGGCCACCTTGTTCATCACCCCGGTCTTGTCCAGGCCCGCGCCGATGATGATCACGGCGATGATGGAGCAGACCGCGTTGCTGGAAAGCCCTGAAAACGCGTCTTTGGCGGTCACCAGCCCCATCAGCGGCAAAAGCACCATCATCATGATGCCCACGACATCCACTCTTACCCATTCAAAGACAAACAAACAGATCACAAAAACCAGCACGATCATTGTCAATATCATATCCGGTGTCATTCAAATAATTCTCCGTTCAAAAATTTTGATCCTATCGGTCAGTCCGTTCAGGACACACGCCTGTTATTTTTTGTTCCGGAAAAAAAAACAGAGCGCGGCGACCGCACCAATCAACACAATGCTGAAAATGAACCTGAAACTCATCGTTTCCTCCTTAATCAATGGAATACACACAAAATGTCCGGGCCAGGACCGGCTTTTTTTCTTCCGGAGACCCCAGAGAACTTAAAAATTTTCTGAAAAATCCCCAGAAACTGCCCATGTCCTCTTTTTCAAAATACACGGACTCCAGAGCTTCGGTGGCTTCCCTGAGTTTGGAATCCCCGTGACCGGTCAGAAGCGTACTGGCAAGGGAGGCATCCTTTTCCTTGAGCTTTGCGATGAGATCCAGGCCGTCCATGTCCGGCAGCCGCTGGTCGATAATGGCCAGCTGAAACGTGTGGGACGCGATAATATCCAGGGCTTCCTTTCCATTCAGAGCGGTGAGCGGTTCATACCCCTGCAGTCTTATCCGGTCCGCCACGGCGTTGAGAAACTTGGGGTTGTCATCCACCAGCAGGATGCGGACCCCCTGTTTTCCTGACTTTGCCTTGGCCCCGGCCCTGGCCATGGCGTCCGGATTTTCCGTGATGATGAATTCGGGGTTGCCGAATTCCTTGATCACGGCGGACACGGCGTTATCGATATTGGAAGAATGCACGAAATGAAAAAAATCCAGCCCCATTTCTTCGGCTTTGGCCCGGAATCCCCCGGCATTTCGATCGGAATTTTTCTTGAATTCATCAAATGCCACATCATGGGCATTGGAAAAAAATTCCGTGATGTCATGGGTGAGATTGGCGCAGTTCACGGCAATGATACCGCACCCCATCCGTTTTGCCATTTCAAGGGCATAGTCCGCCAGTTTTTCGGGAAACCGGCTTTCATAGGTGGCAACGGCAATGCGCTTGTCGCATTTTTTTTCAGATTCAGAAACGGCCGGACCGACTCCGGCATCCTGATCCGGCGGGGCGGCCGGTTGATCCTTTACCGGTGCCGGTGTTTTTTTTGATTTTTTGAAAAGTGCCATAATCCAGGTCCTTGTTAAACCGTTAAAAGTTGTGTTTTATTAAATGATGTGCCTCACGGTTTGGGGTCATGATTTTGGATCATCCCCCAGCTTTGCTTTAATGTTTAATTTTTTTAATTTTACACATTTTATATGTTTACAAATGTAACAAATAAATTTATATTGAGATATAAATTATAATTTTTAAACAGTCAATATAAAATTTACATTTATGAAACACATTGACATTCTGATCATTGATGATGAAATAAAATTTGCCGACATGCTGGGCCGGCGCCTGTCGCTTCGGGGGGTCACCTGTCATGCCTGTTATGACGGACAATCCGGACTGAAATGGATCAAGGCCCACCCCGGCGCCGTTACCCTGATTCTGCTGGATTTGAAACTGCCGGATATCTATGGTACTCAAGTACTGGCAACCATCAAAAAGATCGATCCGGCTGTTCCCGTGTTCATCATCACCGGGCACGGCACCCAGGCGGATGAGGCCGCGTGCCTGGCACTGGGGGCTTGCGAATTCATCCACAAACCCGTGAATATCGAAAAGCTGACCACGCGGCTCAATGACGTCCGGGGGGAAGGGACATGAACCGGCAACCCCTGATCATAAGGAAAAAGGGATGGCTGGGGTTTCTGTTCCACCGGCCCAATGTCCATCTGGCATCGTTTCAGACCATTTCCAATTATCCGCGCATCTGGATCATCAGCATCATGATCCTGGCCGTCACCTCCATAGCCCCCCTGGTTTTCACCACCGTCATCAACCACCAGCTGATCCAGAAATCCGTGGATTCGGAACTGGTGCTCCAGACCGACCGGGTCACCTCCAACGCCAAACGGTCCATGCGGTTTTTTCTGGAGGAACGGTTGAATGCTTTGCGGTTTATCGTGAACGAACTGCCCTATTATTCACTGATCGATAACGAACACCTGGCCAAAATTCTGGAAAATCTCAAGCTGGGATTCGGCGGGTTCACCGATTTGAGCACCATCGATGCCGACGGCGGCCAGATCGCCTATGCCGGCCCCTTCAATCTGGAGGGGAAAAACTATAAAAACCAGCCCTGGTTTGTCCAGAGCATTGAAAAGGACAATTTCATC
>CALGAJ010000350.1 GCA_937951975.1 uncultured Desulfotignum sp. | reverse complement strand
ATACACCGCATTTCAGCAGACCTATGTTCAGCTGGATATCCACCTGGATCCTGAGATGCTGGATACCGGTTCTCTGGCGGATGCCAATTACCAGGGCATGATCAAAAAATCCCTGGCCGACATGTTTCCGCAAGTCAAAAGCCGGAAGGAAAAACGGCAGCTCTACGGCATGGTCAGCAACGGGGCCGCGTTTCAGCTCCGGGATTTTGTCAGAAAGAACCAGAACCGGATCGGGTCGGTGATTCAGCTGTGGGTTCCGGCGGATGATGATGTGGACATGGTGGCAAAAGGACATATTGACCGGGAGGTGCCCGAAGCCGACCGCCGGGTGAAAAACAATCAGATGGCCTGGATCGACCGGTTCCAGGCGCAGGGGCGGCTGGAAAAACGGTTCAACACCATCTTTTTTACCGCAGGTGATTCCAGGGAACCCGAACTGGCCGGTATCCGGGGGGCTGCGGCCGGATCTTTTTATACCCTGCTGGTCACCCTGGCCCTGTCTTTTCCCATTGGCGTGGCCGCTGCCGTGTACCTGGAAGAGTTTGCCCCCAAAAACCGGTGGACCGATCTCATCGAGGTAAATATCAACAATCTGGCCGCCGTGCCGTCCATTGTCTACGGTCTGCTGGGCCTGGCCGTGTTCCTCAATTTTTTCGGGCTGCCCCGGTCTGTTCCCCTGGTGGGGGGCCTGGTGCTGACTTTGATGACCCTTCCCACCATCATCATTGCCAGCCGGGCCGCCCTGAAATCCGTGCCCCCTTCCATCCGGGAGGCGGCCCTGGGGGTGGGGGCTTCCAGGACCCAGATGGTGGTGCACCATGTGCTGCCCCTGGCTCTGCCCGGCATGCTTACCGGCACCATCATCGGCATGGCCCAGGCCTTAGGAGAAACCGCGCCTTTGCTCATGATCGGCATGGTGGCGTTTATCGTGGATATTCCCGGGAGCTTTACCGATCCATCCACAGTGCTGCCGGTGCAGATCTTTTTGTGGGCCGACAGTCCGGAGCGGGCGTTTCTGGAACGAACGTCGGCCGCCATCATGGTGCTGCTGGCATTTCTGGTGACCATGAACGCGGTGGCCGTGTTTCTCAGAAAGAAGTTTGAACGAAGGTGGTAGGCAATTGGTATAAAGCGGGAAGCAGTATCAACTTAATAAATGTGTGTCAATCATTAAAACAAGAAGGAGAAGTCCAATGAAAAAGGTATTGATTGCAGGTCTGGCCCTGGTATTTTGTTTGGGGCTGGGAAATGCAGGAGCCGCATCCCGGGATTACATCTCGATTGTGGGATCGTCCACGGTGTATCCGTTTGCCACGGTAGTGGCGGAAAATTTCGGTAAAATCACCGGGTTCAAAACCCCGACCATCGAATCCACGGGTTCCGGCGGGGGACACAAACTGTTCGGTGCCGGTGTCGGGGTTGAATACCCGGATATCACCAATTCGTCCCGGCGGATCAAAAAATCGGAATTTGAAGCAGCGGCCGCCAATGGGGTGACCGAAATCATCGAGGTGAAAATCGGGTATGACGGCATCGTCATTTCCAACTCCAGCAAGGCCCCGCGGTTCGAGCTGAGCCGCAAGGACATCTTCCTGGCCCTGGCCAAGGATGTGCCCGCTGGAAACGAGGCCGGAAAAACGGTTCCCAATCCCAACAAAACATGGAAAGACGTCAACCCGGATCTTCCGGACATCAAGATCGAAGTGCTGGGTCCCCCTCCCACTTCCGGAACCCGGGATGCGTTTGTGGAACTGGCCATGGAAGGCGGTGCCAAAACCTTTGCCTGGATCGCGGATCTGAAAGGCCAGGACAAAAAAGCTTACAAATCGCTGTGCCACACCATCCGTGAAGACGGCGCCTACATCGAGGCCGGTGAAAACGACAACCTCATCGTCCAGAAACTGGATACCAACCCCAATGCCTTAGGCATTTTTGGGTTCTCCTTTCTGGATCAGAATACGGACAAACTCCAGGGATCTCTGGTGGACGGGGTGGCACCTGAATTTGACGCCATTGCCGACGGCAGCTATCCGGTTTCCCGGCCCCTGTATTTTTATGTGAAAAAAGCCCATGTGGACAGTATTCCCGGTATCCGGGAATTTCTGGCCGAATTCACCAGCGAGAAAGCCTGGGGCTCTGAAGGATATCTCACGGACAAGGGCCTGATCCCCATGCCGGAAGCGGAAAGAAAAAAATTCCGTGAGGCGGTGGAAAATCTGACTCCCATGACCGCCGCTGATTTCTAATCAGTCATTTTTATTGATTATTGACAGGGTTCAATGTCTGGCAGAGGCGGTCCATCCGCTTCTGCCAGGTTTTTTTGTCTGAAAGCGGTATCGGGTAAAGCGGTGCGGTGCCCCGGATGGGGAGCGGTTTGGCAAAACCGGAACCAAGTCAATACGCTTTGCCCCGGATAATGGTGATGATGAGCCACAGTCCCAGAAACGCGGAGATCAGGTATCCGGTCACGCCCAGGGCCGGATACCCGAAAAGCAGCGGTCCGATACCCGTGGTGATGATCATGGAGGATCCCATGATCATGGCGCCCAGAACAATACCCAGGGTCAGTCGGTTGAAGCTGCTTTCCAGGGCTTTCTGCAGTGAATTCAGATTCTTGTGATCAAATCCGATGGTCACGTCATCATGTTCAATTTTTTTGAGAATGGCGGATACCGTTTGGGGCAGGTGCTGCTGCAGTCCCCACATGGCAAAGATATTGTTGCGCAGCCGCTGCCAGATATAGCCTTTGGAATACTGCCGGGACACCAGCCGGCGCACATGGGGTTCTGCTTCTGAAATCACATCCAGCTCCGGATCAAGCATCCGGGCGGTGCCTTCCACAGTGATCAATGCCTTGATGACGATGGACAGGTCCGGCGGCAGCCGCAGGGCATGGGATTTCAACACTCCGACCAGGTCTTCCAGCAGCGATCCCACCCGGATCTGTTTCAAAGGCAGAGACAGATACACATCCATGATCTCCATGAGGTCTTTTTCCAGTTGGCGGGCATTGACGCTTTTGCGGGCCGTTGCAATGCTCAAGACCATCTGGGCCAGTTTCCGGCTGTCTTTGTCCACGGCGGCCCGGATGAAAAACAGCAGATCATTTCTTTCCTCGGGCGTGAGCCGGCCCACCATGCCCCAGTCCATGAGACACAAGCGATGATCCGCAGTGATCACCATATTGCCCGGATGGGGATCGGCATGATAGAACCCGTGT
Source organism: uncultured Desulfotignum sp. (assembly GCA_937951975.1). Lineage (GTDB taxonomy): Bacteria > Desulfobacterota > Desulfobacteria > Desulfobacterales > Desulfobacteraceae > Desulfotignum. The sequence goes on along the minus strand of CALGAJ010000350.1, from coordinate 11,697 downwards.
TCCAGGATCTGAAGCACAGCAGACTGCATCCCGCTCACGGCCAGAGTTTTTCGTTCCTCTGCCGGCAGGTTCATTTGGGGTGTGATTTTGGTCCCCTTGATAAATGCCGTAACCAGAACTTTGGGGGTGTTGTATTCAATGAACACATCGGGAATGACAATGTCGGAGCCTGCTTCTATTTTTGATTTGGCAATCTGGATATACCGGCCTTCCCTGGAAAAATCCAGTTCCTTGAGCAGGGTCCGGCGGTTGGCCGCCACAATACCGGGAAGATCATACGCCTGCAGGCTTTCAATGTTGCTGTGAATTTTTTCAGCCAAAACTTCCAGAATACTCAGATCGGTTTCAACGGTTTTGACAATGCCCGGCCGCCGGACCTTGACCGCCACCACCCTGTTCAGGGTCGGGTGGACGGCCTTGTGCACCTGGGACAAGGATGCCGCGGCAACCGGTTCGGGGTCAAAAGATCGAAACAGCGCTTCCAGCGGGGTGTCAAACTCCTGTTCCAGCACCTGCCGGATCTCTTCGAAAGGAATGGTTCCCACGGCATCCTGGAGTTTTGTCAGCTCCCGGATCATGGGCACGGGCAGGATATCGGGCCGCATGCTCAGAATCTGCCCCAGCTTGACAAACGTGGGGCCCAGTTCCTCGATGGCCAGCCGGATGCGCTGGTACACATCCGTGTCTGCTTCGGTTTCAGGCGAGATGCTGTGCACCAGATGCTTCACCGGCAGGTCCAGGCGCTGAATCATGTCACCAAACCCGAATCTGGCCATGATCATGGCCATGTCCTTTAACCGGGCCAGATGGGTGATTGTTTTGAATTCCATAAAAGGGTCTTCTTTTTGCAATTTGCAATTGGATTGTCGATATGGGTTGCTATTCCATGGGCACTTGATCTAAACTGTTTTCAACCAAGGAAAGGAGGTTGAACATGTTGTACTCAGGGCATTTTTCATTTGATGAGATCACCCCGTCCGGCACAAAACGACATGGCTATTTTACCTGCCTGGTGAAGGCCGGAACCCCGGAACTGGCACTTCAGAATTTTAAACAGCGCATCCAGATCATCAAAGAAGATATCAAAGATCCCCTTTTTGAACATATTCAGGTTGTGTATGTGGAAGATATCATCGAGATCGCCGACAGCCCGGAAGAGGCGGTCGTGACCTGGTTTCAATCCTCTGACGGGCCGTTCCCCAAATCCAGAAGCTGTTCTCTGCCTCTTTCCGATACAACGGATATCAAAGCGTATCAATGGGTGCCGGAATCCGATTTTTCAACGGACCAGAAACAAACACGTGGTGAATATAAGGAAGCGACGCCGTTTCTGCGGTTTTCACCCTAGCTGTTTCGTTCATAAGTGCCCATCAGTTCGGCATGGAACAGAACATGACCGGCCAGGGCTTTTTCCACGTCTGCTTTGGTGCTTTTTTCAGGCAGATCCAGACGGGTGTCCAAAGCGAACACCTTGAAGAAATACCGGTGCTCCCGGTCCGGGGGGCAGGGCCCGAAATATCCGGTTTTTCCGTTGGTGCCGATGCCGGGTGTGCCGTCGGGCTCCGTGTTTTCTTCAATGATCCGGGTATCCGGCGGTATATTGAATACCACCCAGTGATCCCACATGCCGTCTTCCCGCAGATGTCTGGGAACATCCGGATCATCCATGATCAGCACCAGACTTTCGGCTTCATGGGGAACCCCGGTGATCTCCAATGGCGGGTTTACATTGTTACCGTCACACGTGTAAATGGACGGAATCCTTTCTCCCGGTTTGAATGCGGAACTGGTCAGTTTCATGATAACCTCCCATGGGTTTGAAAAAAGTCAGCAATTTGACGATATCCATCATGACATTTTATTCCATTTATTTTATGCATATCCGCTTGCTTCGTCAATGGGGGATTGCTCCTTTTGAGATGATCCTATTTGTCGCTTGACATAATGCCTTGGCAACTATAGTTGTTATGACATTTTGAGGGTTGGGTGTGAAAATCATGATGCCATCCTGTTTTACCGGGAAAAAAAACGTGTCCATATGTTAGCGGCTGCCATATTCAGTGTGGCTTATCTGGGTATCGCCCTGGGTAAAATTCCCGGTCTGGTGATCGACCGGGTGGGTGTGGCCCTGCTGGGTGCCATCGCCATGGTGGTGTGCGGGGTGGTAACCTTGGAGGGCGCGGTGCAGGCGATTCATTTGCCCACCATTCTGCTGCTCTATTCATTGATGATCATTTCCGCCCAGTTGCGTCTGGGTGGTTTCTACACCCGGGTGGCGTTGCTGATCGTTCCTTTTTATGCCCGGCCCCGGATTTTTCTGGGAATTCTCATGGGGGTGAGCGCGGTGCTGTCCGCAGTGCTGGCCAATGACATCGTGTGTTTTGCATTCACACCGGTCCTGGCGGTTTCCCTGGTCAAAGCCAAACTGGACCCGCTGCCGTTTCTGATCGGCCTGGCGGTTTCCAGCAATATCGGATCCGCTGCCACCATCATCGGCAATCCCCAGAACATGCTCATCGGGCAGACCGGATATCTGGATTTTACGGCATTTTTTCTCTGGTGCGCCCCTCCCACGCTGCTGGCTCTGGTTGCCGGATACGTCATTATCCTGTGGATATACCGGACAAAGTTTCAGTGTGAAAGGCAGGGGGTGTCCGTGGGTGATCCGTCGGATGGCCGGGAAGTCTCCGGGCCTTTGTTTGACCGGTGGCAGACGGCAAAAGGGGGGATTGCCGTTGGGGTCCTCATAAGCCTGTTTTTTACCGATATTCCCAGAGAATATTCCGCCATCTGTATTGCCGGGGTCCTGCTGTGCAGCCGTAAAATGAAAACCCGGGACATCATGGGGCTGGTGGACTGGCATCTGATTACCCTGTTTTGCGCCCTTTTTGTCATTATTCATGGAATGGCGGACACCGGGTACCTGGAAATGATCATGACCCGTCTGCATAATATGGGCATGCACCTGGACCGTCTGCCGGTTCTGACCGGTGTGTCCGCGCTGTTGAGCAATTTTTTCAGCAACGTGCCGGCAGCCATGCTTTTGATCTCGTTTCTGGATCCGGCCGAACCGGTTCAATGGTATACCCTGGCAGTATCCAGCACGTTTGCCGGCAACCTGTTTCTTTTGGGCAGCATTGCCAACCTCATTGTGGTGGAACAGGCAGCGATCCACGGCATACGGATTTCATTTCTGCGTCATGCTGCCGCAGGCGTGCCTGTGACCCTGGTTTCTTTGCTGATTTTATGGATATGGTTTGTCATTATATGAAAGGCCGATATGAATAATATCAATTTTTCAGCGTTTCCAATGAACCGTCAATATTATCCCACGGATCAGTTTGAAGGCAAACTGGCCCAGGTCCGGAAGGCGGATCCCAAAGGGTATCAACGCATCAGAAAAACCATCGACCGGCTCCTGGTGGATCCGTCCATCTCAGATGGGAAAATGAAAGGGGTGTACCACGGCCGGCTCAAAAAATATGTGGGCCGCCGGGACTACCGTCTCATTTATTACTGGTGCCAACGGTGTCTCAAGGAAAACAAGCGGCTGCACTGCGGCCCCATCCCCAACAACAGCGTGATCTTTTTCGATCTGTATCACAAAAAAGATAAAAAAAAGCTAAAAGAGCTGGATTAGCAGACAGGGCCATGGTTGATCCGCCTTATCCCGGAGAGAAAAAAGACCGCAGGGTTTCCACCCCGTCTTTGACGGCTTTGGCCGATGCATCCAGCGCGGTTTTTTCATCCTCGGCCAAGGGCAGTTCCAGGATTTTTTCCACCCCGTTTTTTCCCAGCAAAACAGGCACCCCCAGAAATATATCCTGGTATCCGTATTCTCCCCTCAGATAAGCAGACACCGGCACCACCCGTTTTTCATCTTTGATGATGGCTTCCACCATCTTGGCGACCGAAGCCCCGGGCGCGTAAAACGCGGACCCCTGCTTGAGCAGGGACACGATCTCCCCCCCGCCGGTGCGGGTGCGATCGATCAGTTTTTCAAGATCCTCCGGCGCAATCAGTTCCGTGACCGGAATCCCGTTTACCCGGGTGTACCGGGGCAAGGGCACCATGGTGTCGCCATGGCCGCCCAGCACCATGGCCATCACATCCCCGGGCCACACCTTTAGTTTTTCTGCGATAAAATACCGGAACCGGGTGGCATCCAGAACCCCGGCCATGCCCATGACCCGCTTGAGGGCGAACCCGGTTTCCTGGAGTGTGGCCATGGCAATGACATCCAATGGGTTGGACACCACCACCACCACGGCATTGGGCGCGTATTCGGCAATGGCCTGGGCTGCTTTCTTGGCGATATCCACGTTGATTTTCATTAAATCCATGCGGTCCATGCCCGGTTTCCGGGGAATCCCGGCCGTGAGGATCACCACATCCGAATCTTTGATGTCTTGATAATCATTGGTGCCCAGGATGTGTACCTGGTAGTTTCTCATGGGCGCGGCGTGAAGATAGTCCAGTGCCTTGGCCTGGGGAAGTCCCTCCACCACATCCACCATCACGATGTCGGCCAGATTTTTTTCTGCAATGTAATACACGGCGGTGGCGCCCACATTCCCGGCGCCGATAATGGATACTTTAGGCATGGGTGTCCTCCTTCAGAGTTTCCTGGATGTTCCGGGCGCTGGTTTTCAGAGTCTGGATCTGGTCGTCGTCCAGTCGGGGTTCCAGTATCCTGGCGGCCCCGGCACGGTTGATGATGCAGGGCAGGGACAGGGCCGCCTTCGTGATGCTGAACTGGCCGGACAGCATCCGGGAGACCGACAGGACCCGGCCCGTGTCACGGCTGATGGCTTCGGCCAGGTCTGCGGCCACGGCTGACGGCCCGTAATAAGCGCTGGCCCGGCCGGCCAGTTCCACGATCAGGCCGCCGGCCTTACGGGTCTGGTCAAACAGGTTTTCAATGGTTTCCGCAGACAGAAACTGCGCGATGGGTACGCCGGACACGCAACAGTAATCCTGCAGAATGATCATGTCGTCACTGTGTCTTCCCACCACCTGGGCCGCCACGTTTTCCATGGACACGCCCAATTCGTCTGCAATGAGAAACTGCAGCCGGGTGGCATCCAGAATGCCGCCCAGACCCATAATCTTTTCTGCAGACAAAGAGGAGTGCCGGGCAAACAGAGTGGTGAGCAGATCCACCGGTTCAGAGACAATGATGACCCGGGTGTCCGGTCCGGTGATTTTTTGCGCATAATCGATGATGATGTCTTTGTTGGCCTGGAACAGGGCCTCCCGGTCCATGCCGGGCTTGCGCACTGATCCGGCGGTGATGATGACGATATCCGCATTCACCGCATCCTGTGGATCATTTGTCCCTGAAATGACCGTGCGGTATCCCCGGATAGGGGCGGCTTCCATCATGTCCAGGGCTTTTCCCTGTGCCAGGCCGTCCTGAATGTCGAAAAGGGTGACATGGTCCACCCCTTTTTCCGCCAGGAAAAAAGCGGTGTTGGCCCCGACATTGCCGCTGCCGATGATTCCGATCATGAAAACCTCCTTGTCAATGTTATGGTTGATGCGATTAACGTAAGCTGATATCCTCACCCTTGTCAATCCCAATAATATCTTTGGCACAACTCGTGCATTGATGATGTATTTAAAACCAGGTTTAATGCAAATTGCAGGCCTGAATTGAATGTAATCTAAATTCTAAAAAAGGAGTTCCCATGAAACGCATATTGATCACCGGCGCCTCGGGGTTTGTCGGCAAGCACCTGGTCCGTTATTTTTTGGATCTTCACTGGCATGTGACCGGGCTGGGGACTTCCAGTGCGCATCCTGACATCCGGGCATCTGAAAGTTTTGAGTGGGTTTCGGCCGATACCACCCGGCCGGGCTCCTGGCAGGATCACGTGGCGGATGCGGATGTCATTGTCAATTTGGCGGGACGTAATATTTTCAAACGCTGGACAGATGCTTACAAACAGGCCATTTATGATTCCCGGATCCATACCACCCGCCATCTGGTGGAAGCCATGGCACCTGACAAACCGGTTGATTTTCTGAGCACCTCTGCAGCGGGTATTTACGGGGATGCCGGAGAACAGGAACTTACCGAGGATGCAGCTTTGGGCAGTGATTTTCTGGCCGGGGTGTGTAAAGACTGGGAACATGCTGCGCTTGCGGCGGAAGAAAAGGCCGGCCCCCGGGTGCGGATCATGCGGTTCGGTGTGGTTCTGGGCGACGGCGGGGCCCTGTCCGTGATGTCCCCGGCATTCAAGTGGTTTGCCGGCGGGCCGTTGGGAAACGGATATCAGTGGTTTCCATGGATTCATATCGATGATCTGGTAAAGGCCATGAATTTTTTGATCCAGACACCGGATTCCCGGGGAACCTACAATATGGTGGGGCCACAACCCGTGCGGCAGCGGGAGTTTGCCAAAGCCCTGGGACAGGCCCTGCATCGTCCTGCGGTGATGCCGGCGCCCGGGTTTATGGTGAAACTGGTCATGGGAGAGCTGGGGGCCTCGCTGCTCAACAGCCAGAAAGCGGTTCCAGACGCATTGATGGACAAAGGGTTTGCTTTTTCTTATCCCGATGTTGAGTCGGCCCTGGCCGCCATATTCGGCAATCCCGCTCCTGCGTGAGAAAATCCGTCTCCGGGTTAAAAGGTATTTGCCTTGACCCTGAAATTTGATATAAGAATTCATTGCAGTGAAAACCAGACAGAGAACAATGTAGATCAATCCAATCAGGAGGAACAATACCCATGAATTTCGGATCCATTGATGAGATATTGACATTTGCCATTGACAAAGAAAATGAAGCGGTGGCATTTTACCAGTCCCAGGCGGAAAAAGCGACCAAAGCCTCTCTCAAAGAGGTTTTTGAAAGCTTTGCCAAAGAAGAGGAAAAACATGCGGCGTTGTTGTCCGATATTTCGGGCAACAAGGAAAAAATCGAATCCTATGAATTCAAAAAGATCCCTGATTTGAAAATCAGTGATTATATGGTGGAAAAAGACTATGAAGAAGGCATGCCCATGCCGGAAATTCTCAAAGTTGCCATGAAACGGGAGGAAAAGGCGGTCAAGCTGTACCAGACCCTGGCGGATCAGACCGACAATGCCGATGCCAAGAAATTGTTTCTGATGCTGGTTCAGGAAGAGTCCAAGCACAAACTGGGACTGGAAACCATGTATGATGATTACCTGGCGGAACAGGACAATTAAATAAAATGCGCAGGATGGCATGGATTTAACCTGCCTTTTCAGGCCGTCTTCCATGGCGGTGATCGGTGTGTCCACCACCCATGACCACCATCCCGCCAATGTGATTTACAACAAAAACCATCTGCGGTATCCGGTGCAGACTTTTGCGGTGAATCCAAAGGGCGGCCGATTGAACCGGGAACCTGTGTACCGGTCTGTGGCACAGATAGAAACCGATGTTGATCTGGCCGTGATCGCAGTGCGTTCCCGGTTTGTGCCGGATGTGGTGGCCCAGTGCATTGAAAAAGGCGTCAAGGGCGCGGTGATCATTTCAGGGGGATTTGCTGAAACCGGCGACAAAAATCTGCAAAAACAGATCACAGATCTGGCGGCACAGGCGGATTTCCCCTTTGTGGGACCCAATTGTCTGGGGATTTATTCGCCTGAAGCGGTGGATACGTTTTTTCTGCCGGGGGAACGCATTATTCATCCCAAAAAGGGAAATATCGGATTTGTGTCCCAGAGCGGCGGGGTTCTGGTGGATCAGATGGTGAAATTCGCCGGCCAGGGGATCGGTGTGTCTGCTGCCGTGAGTATCGGAAACAAGGCCTGTATCCGGGAAACCCATATGATCGACTGGTTTGAGAAGGACGTAGGAACCCGGGTCATTGCGTTTTACATTGAAGGGTTTGAACGCCGGGAAGGCCGGGAATTCATCAAGCGGACACAGACCTGCACCAAACCCATTGTGGTGCTCAAGGCCGGGAAGACCGCCCGGGGGATTGCGGCGGCATCCAGCCATACGGCATCCGTGGCAGGGGATTACCGGGTGTTTTCAGAAATCATGGCACAGCATTGTGTGGCGGAAGCAGATACCGAATATGAACTCACGTCGTTTTGCGAGGCATTGAGCTGTTATCCCAAAGGCAGTTCCGGTCACATCGGCATTGTGTCCTTGTCCGGCGGACACGGGGTGGTGGCGGCGGATGCCTGCGGACATCACGGGCTGGACATCCCTGAAATCACCGGACAAACCGCAGATGCCATCCACTCCCGGCTGTCGCCGGAGATCCAGGCCATTGCCTCATTGAAAAATCCTTTGGATTTGACCGGGTCGTGCGTGGATGACGATATCTTAACCGCCGTGAGGCATCTGTCCCGGGACCCGCATATCGACTGCATCCTGGCCCTGCTGCTGCCGTATTCTCCGGGGATTTCCGCGGACATCGGGGCCAAATTGAGTCAGGTGGCCCGAAATGAGGGCAAACCGCTGATCGCCTACGTGCCCAAAGAGGACAAGTACAAGATTATTATTGAAGGATTTGAACTGAACCGGATTCCGGTGGCATCCTCCGTGGAAGGGGCCGTGCTCATGGCCAAAGCATTGAAAAGGTGCCATCCATGCTGACCCCCCACATCACACAGATCCTTGAATCCGCCCGCACGGACGGCTGGGTCCTGGAACCCCTGGCCAAAAAAATTCTGGCCGACCGTAACCTGGCGGTTCCCGGAAGCGTGCTGACCGATTCAAAAGACACAGCCACAAAGTTTCTGGCTGATTGTGGCGGTCCGGTGGTGCTCAAGGCGGTCTCCCCGTTGATTGTGCATAAAACCGATCACAGGGCCGTGGTGACCCATGTTCAGGATCCGGACACTTTGGCTGTTCAAATGGCCCGGCTCTTATCTCTCAAAGGGTGTGACCAGGTTTTGGTGGAGGAAATGGTGTCGGGCATCGAAGTGCTGGTGGGTGCGAAAAATGATCTTCAGTTCGGGCCGGTGGTGGTGTTGGGACTCGGGGGCACCAGTGTGGAAATATACAATGACACGGCCATCCGCCTGGCACCGGTGACCCCGTCGGATGTGACCTCCATGGTCAAGGCCCTGAAAGCCGGACCGATTCTGGAAGGCTTCCGGGGAAAACCCGGTGTGAACATGGCGGCACTGACCCGGATGCTGGTGGATTTTTCCCATCTGGTTATGGACCTGGAACCTTTTTTTGAATCCATGGATCTGAATCCGGTGATGTGTGATTCAGACCGCTGCGTGGTTGCGGATGCCCGCATTATACTGCTGCCGGAAAGCTGACGTATGCCATGACGCCAACCTCTGATCTCCCCTCCCGTGAATTGCGGCTCATTTCCTGGAATGTCAACGGCTTTCGGGCCGTGCTGAAAAAAGATTTTTTCACGTCTGTGAACCGGCTGAATCCCGATATTCTCATGCTCCAGGAAACCAAACTCCAGAAAGACCAGCGTACCCCGGAAATGATCGATTTTCCGCCCTATGAATCCTTCTGGGCCTATGCCTCCGTGAAAAAAGGGTACAGCGGGGTGGCAGCCTTTTCAAAAATGACGCCCAATCAGGTGACCACAAGGTTTGACCGGCCGGAATATGATGACGAAGGCCGGGTGATTCAGATGGATTTTGATGGTTTCACCCTGTTCAATGTCTATTTTCCCAACGGGCAGATGAGTGACGAGCGCCTCCAGTACAAGCTGGATTTCTATGACTGGTTTCTCAATTATACCCAGACACTGCGGGATGCAGGCAAAGGGGTGATCATCACCGGAGATTTCAACACCGCCCACAATGAGATCGATCTGAAAAATCCCGGCCCCAATTCAAAACGGTCCGGATTTCTGCGCATCGAGCGGGATGTGCTGGACCGCATGCTCGAAGCGGGATATGTGGACACGTTCCGCCATTTTTACCCGGAAACGGTAAAATATTCATGGTGGTCCTACCGGTTCAACGCCCGGAAGAACAATGCCGGATGGCGCATCGATTATTTTTTTGTCACCCGGGATCTGCTGGACAAAGGGGTGGTCAAAGATGCGTTTATCGACAATGACATTTTCGGTTCCGACCATTGCCCCGTGGGATTGATCATCACAGTGTGAGCCCGGGCAGCAGGGCCTGGGCTCAAGAAATGCCGGCCATGCCAGATCAAGTTGTCATCAACCGGCAGATCCGGCGGCCGAATTCGGAGCAGGAAACCTCAGTGGCCCCGGGAATCTGCCGGGCCAGGTCGTACGTCACCTGTTTGGCGGCAATGGCCTGTTGCAACGCACTGCGAACCAGTTCTGCCGCTTGGTGCCATCCCATGTGATCCAGCATCATGGCCCCGGACAGGATCAATGATCCGGGATTGACCTTGTCTTTGCCTGCATATTTGGGGGCGGTCCCGTGGGTGGCTTCGAATACGGCGCAGTCCGTGCCGATATTGGCTCCCGGCGCCAGCCCCAGTCCGCCCACCATGGCGGCTAAGAGATCGGAAATATAATCCCCGTTCAGATTGGGCGCGGCAATCACATCATAGTCTTCAGGCCGCAGCAGGACCTGTTGAAACATGTTGTCGGCGATGCGGTTCTTGAGCACAATGCTTCCTTTGGGTTGTTTACCGTTGAATTCTTTCCACAGCCGGTCTTCCAGGATCACATGATCGGCAAATTCACCTGTTCCCACCTCAAGACCCCAGTTCAGAAAAGCACCTTCAGTGAATTTCATGATATTGCCCTTGTGCATCAAGGTCACGCTTTTTCGCTGGTGATCAATGGCAAATTGAATCGCTTTGCGGACCAGGCGCTGTGTATTGTCCCGGCTGATGGGTTTGATTCCGATACCCGTAGAGTCTATAGCCAGTGATTTGCCGGTTTTTTCTCTGATCAGGTCAATGATTTCTCTGGCCTCATCACTGCCGGATGACCATTCGATCCCCGCATACAGGTCTTCGGTGTTTTCCCTGAAAATCACCATGTCAATGGCGGCCGGACGACTGCACGGTGAGGGAACGCCCCGGATATATCTGGCCGGCCGGATACAGGCAAACAGGTCCAGCTCCTGGCGGATGGCCACGTTGAGGGAGCGCATGCCTTTGCCCACCGGGGTGGTCATGGGTCCTTTGATGGCCACCCGCAACGATCGGATCCGGTCCAGAGTAGACGAAGGCAGCCATTCACCGGTCTGTTTAAACGAGATTTCTCCGGCCGGCAGTTCTTCAAAAATGATGTGCCGGTTGCCGTTGTATGCGACATCCACAGCGGTTTCCAGTACCGGCCGGGTGGCGTTCCAGATATCCGGACCGGTGCCGTCTCCGGGAATACACCCGATAACGGGATGATCCGGTACATGAAGCGAACCGTCCGGGTTCAAAGTGATGGAATCAGGCATGTCGGGTATCCTTCCGTTTTAAAGTGACCTTGATAAATGGCCGGTCTACTACAGATATCAATCCTTGAAAACCAGTTTGCCGCCGATATAGCCGGCAATTCCGGCCGATAACAGCATGATCAGGTTTATCAGAATGAATATCCAGGCCAGAGACGTTGACAGCACCGCCGGATTCACAAGAAACCAGACCAGAGAGATCAGACAGGAGGCACAGGTCAGGGTGGCGGCCAGAATTTTGATTCTGAAAATCAGAGTGTCTGCCTGGTTGTATTTTCTCTGCCATTCCAGCACGCCGGTGTAAACGACCAGGGGCAGGGCCAGCACCACCAACACCAGATTGACGGCTGCGGCGT
>CALGAJ010000349.1 GCA_937951975.1 uncultured Desulfotignum sp. | reverse complement strand
AAGAGTGGTGAACCCCCTCAGATCGGCCATGAGCACGGTGACGGTTTTCCGGGAGCCCCCGATCTGCCGGCCTTTGTCTGAAGAGAGGATCTCCTCCACCACTTTTTTGGAAAGATACCGGCCGAATGTGTCTTTGATGAACCGGACCAGCTGGAGCCGCTGCTCCGACACCCGGATGATGCGTTCCAGCATGGCCGCCCGGGTGGAGACAATGGCCTTGATTTCATCGGGCGTATCCGCCGGCAGCTCAATGCTGTCCGCTTTGGAAAAGTCGGTCTCGATCTGCCGGTTGGCAACGGTGATCCGTTCCAGGGGATCGATGATTTTCCGGGTCAGAAAGTGCTTCAGGCTCACCACCATGAAGACCACGATGATGGCCACCAGCACCATGATCCGTATGGCATACCAGAACAGTTCCATGGGACCGGCCCCTTCGGCCAGCCACCGGTAACCCAGGGAATATATCAGCAGCACCGCCTCGATAAACAGAATCCGCCAGAAAACCCCCATAACCAGGATTTCCCGGACCCCGGTTCTTTTTTTGTCCCTGTTCGGCATGATGCGCCATCCCTGTCTGTTTTGTGATTGATATTCTCAAACAATATGATTCAATTGACAAAATACAACCCATTCTCATGGATCTGTTCCAGGGAAAGCGCAAAGATCTGGAAAACCGCCAGCATGATTGCCCGGCATCTAAAAAAATCATGTGCAAGGACAGATTTATCCGAAAAACACCCCCGGCAGCCAGGTGACCAGGGATGGAAACAGACACAGCAGGCCGATACTGATAATCTGTAAAAGTACAAAGGGCATAATTCCTTTGTAAATATGCATCATGGTGTAATCCATGGGTGCCACACCCTTGAAGTAGAACAGGGCGTATCCGAACGGCGGGGTGAGAAAAGAGGTCTGAAGGTTCACACACAGCAGCAGCGAGAACCACAGAGGGTCGAATCCCAGCTCAATGGCGATGGGCAGAAAAATGGGCACCGTTACCAGCAGGATGGCGGCCCAGTCAATGAACATGCCCATGATGAAAACGATGAACATCATGATAAACAGAATGATCCACTCGTTCATGCCGGATCCGATGAGCAGATCCGCCACCACATCGCCGCCGCCCATGCTCAGGAACACGGCGGAGAAGAATTTTCCGCCCACAAACAGCATCATGACCATGGAGGTGGTTTTCATGGTGGCATAGGCGCTTTCCTTGAGCACGGTCCAGTTGAGTTTTCTGTTTAAAAAAGCCAGAATTCCGGCACCGAATGCCCCTAAGCCCGCCGCTTCCGTGGGCGTGGCCACACCGCCCAGGATGGTTCCCATGACCGCCAGAATCAGAATCAGCGGCGGCAGCAGCGACTTCAGGGTCATGGCCCATTTCTGGCGGGCCGTGTACCCGGACGCCTCCTGTTTTGAGATCGGGGGCCCCAGCTTCGGGTTGATATTGCACCGGACAAAAATATAGGCAAAGTACAGACCCGCCAGCAACAGGCCCGGAAAAATGGCGCCGGCAAACAGGTTGCCCACGGAAGTTTCCTTCATGCCGGTGAGTCCGCCGTACACCACCATCATGATGGAGGGCGGGATCAGGATGCCTAAGGTGCCGGAGGCACAGATGATGCCCGCAGTCAGTTCTTTCTGGTATCCTTTGCCCATGAGGGCCGGGGTTGCCAGAAGCCCCATGGCCACCACGGAGGCACCGATGATCCCGGTGGTGGCGGCAAACACCGTGCACACCAGCACTACGGCCAGGCCCAGACCGCCCTTGATACTGCCCAGCACCACATACATGGACTCGAACAGGGCATCCGATACCTTGGACCGGTCCAGGATCTGGGCCATGAGAATGAACAGCGGAATGGCCACCAGGGTATAGTTTTCCATCAACCCCCAGATGTTGTTGATAAACATTTCAAACAGTCTGGAGACCACAAATCCATTGTCAATCAGTCCGAAAAGGGTGGCCACCGCAGCCAGGGTGTAGGCCAGTGGATGCCCGAGAATAATAGCGAGAATCAGGGTGGCAAACATGGCCACTGTCATGAACTCAAGACTCATGGGAGGACCTTTCTTCCTTGTTGTTTCAGTATGTTGATATCCTTGAGCAGGTTGGCGATGCCCTGGATCAGCAAAAAGACCAGACACAGGGCCATCAATATCTTCAGCGGCCAGATGGGCGGTGCCCAGGACGTGGGATTGACTTCGAGCCCCAAAGTGGAGGTGTAGGCATATTTGATACCCCACAAGGTCAGGCAGATGGTTACCGGCATGAACAATACCAGGTTGGTGATAATGCTGATAACCGCCTGGGTTTTTTCCGATGCCAGGGAGGTGAGGATATCCACCTTTACATGAGCGCCATGGTAATCAGCATAGGAAAGACCGAACATGTAATGCAGCCCGTACAGAAAGGTGGTGGCTTCAAATCCCCAGGTGGTGGGTGCATTGAACACATACCGCATGAACACCTCATATACCACGATGATCAGCAGGGGATACACGAGAAACGATGTGATATCTCCCTGCTTTCGAACAATTTTTTCCAGATTTTGTTGGAGTGGTTCCAGCATGGTGATTTTCCTTTACTGAAATTTTGTCGATCCAATCGTGCAGGTCCGGCAGTCTGTTATATCGGGATGGATCTTATCCTGAACCGCCGGACCTGTATTTTTGAACCAAAGACAGATTATTCCGTGGTTCTGCCCTGGATAAAATCTTCATAAGGCCAGGGGGTGACGCCGCTTCTGGCGTCTCTCCAGATGGCGTATTCTTTGATAAACGCTTCCTGGGAATCCAATGCCTCTTTGACATCCGGATATTTTTCCTTGACTGAATCCAGATAGGCTTTGGTGACTTTGCGGAATTCAATGATGGTTTCTTTGTCCATTTTGACAATTTCAACTTTTTCCTTGAACCGCTTCATGGCTTCGGCATTCAGGCTGTTGATCCAGTTGTAGCTCCACAGCTGGGTTTCTTTTGCAGCAATATCGACAATCCATTTCAAGTCTTCGGGAAGGGCATCGTAGGCTTGCTGATTGATGATGACATCACATTGAAACGCGGGCTGATGAACACCGGGCTGAATCGCATATTTGGTGATTTCGTCAAAGCCCATGGGATAATTGATGGCCGGTGTTGAATATTCCGCTGCATCGATCACCCCCCGTTCCAGGGCCAGGTAGACTTCGCCGCCGGGAAGCGGGCTGACCGACGCGCCCAAATTATTCATGATATCCATGTACCATCCGGGGGTCCGGATCCGCATCCCTTTGAAATCACTCATTTTAGTGGATCTTTTATTGGAAAAAAGCCCCATTTCCTGGCCGGTCTGTCCGGCGGGCAAAGCAAAAATCCCGTGTTTCGCATACAGTTTCTGAAGCAGTTCCAGGCCGCCTTTTTCGTAAAGCCAGATGTTATATCCCTCGGCATCCAGGCCGAATGGAACAGATGCATAGGCCACAAAGGCTTCGTTTTTGCCTTTCCAGTAAAGGGGGGACCCATGGGCCATCTGGACCGCACCGGTGGACACGGCATCAAAGGTCTGGTTGGCCGGAACCAGTTCGCCCGCGGAAAACGGTTTGATATCCAGCCGGCCTGCAGATGCCAGGCGGACACTGTCGGCAAAATGGGCTGCGATATCATAGAACAGCTGCCCTTTGGACCAGGGCATGATCATTTTCCAGCGGATTTTTTCATCCGATGTTTTAAAAGAGATGCGTTTCGCGTCTTTGGCCCGGGGATCTTCTCCGAATTTTTCGCGTTGGGCGTAGGCTGTGCCACACATAAAAACAACGGCCATCAGAAGGGTTATCATGATACTTGTTGCTTTTTTCATACGTTCCTCCATCCTTAAAAATAATGATTGATTCACACACCTGATTTCATTGATTGGCTGAAAAAGGGTTTCCCTCCTTTCCCGGATCAGCGGCCGCCAATGTGTCCCGGTAAATCCAAATTACATGATAAATCACATTGCATATTCACTTGGTAGTACCAATACTAAAATCCATCTGTCTTTCTTTGTCAAGAAAAAAAATTAATTAATTTATTTTTGTGATAAAACCTGGTATGCCTTGGTTATAATTATAAATTACAAGATATTATGTATGGGCCGTTTTTATCTGAGACTAAGGTCATACCATAAAATTAGCAGTTGACAATCCTGAAAATATGGGGAATAGTGAATTGGTATTACCATAAATACAAATGAGGTGCCTATGATCCAAAAATCAATTCTTGATGCATTGCAGAAAATCGTGGGACCCCGGCATCTATTGGTCCAGAAGGAAGACATGCTCACCTATTCCTATGATGCTGCCGTTCTGGATCCGGTGATGCCTGCCGCTGCCGTGATGCCTGAAAAAACAGACCAGCTCGGAGAAATCATCGCGCTTTGCCGAAAATACCGGATTCCGCTCACGGTCAGAGGATCCGGTACCAATCTGTCCGGCGGTACGATCCCTGAAGCATCGGGCATTGTGGTATTGACCGGGCGGCTGAACAAAATTATTGAAATCAATGCCGAAGACATGTACACCGTGGTGGAGCCCGGGGTGGTAACGGCGATCCTGGCGGCGGAGGTGGAAAAGCAGGGCCTGTTCTATCCCCCGGATCCCGGTTCCATGGCCGTGTCCACCCTGGGCGGGAATGTGGCGGAAAATGCCGGCGGGCTGCGGGGGCTGAAATACGGGGTCACCAAGGATTATGTCATGGGGCTTCAGTTCTTTGATGCCCAGGGAAATCAGGTAAAAACCGGGTCCCGGACCGTGAAATGCGCCACCGGATATAATCTCACCGGTCTGATGGTGGGGTCGGAAGGCACCCTGGGTGTGCTGGAACAGATCACCCTGAAACTGATCCCGGCGCCCCGGCACCGGCAGGCCATGGTGGCGGTGTACGATACCATTGAAGCTGCGTCGGAAACCGTGGCCGGTATCATTTCCTCCCGGATCCTGCCGGCCACCCTGGAAATCCTGGATAACTTCACCATCCGGGCCGTGGAGGATTTTTCAAAGGCCGGACTTCCCACGGATGCGGCGGCCCTGCTGCTCATCGAAGTGGACGGGCACCCGGCCGTGGTGGCGGAAGAGGCGGAACAGGTCAAGGCGTTGTGTCTCAAAATGGGGGCCAGATCCATTGACCAGGCAAAAGATGACGCCCAGCGGGACAAAATCTGGGCGGCCCGGCGTGCGGCCCTGTCGGCCCTGGCCCAGCTGAAACCGACCCTGGTGCTGGAGGATGCCACGGTTCCCCGAAGCCGGATTCCGGACATGGTGCGGGCCCTTCAAAGAATCGGCCAAAAATACCGCATCGATATCGGCACCTTCGGTCATGCCGGAGACGGCAACCTGCATCCCACCATTCTCACGGACCGCAGAAACAAGGAAGAGTTCCTTCGGGTGGAACAGGCCATTGAAGAGATTTTCGATGTCGCCCTTTCCATGGGGGGGACATTGTCCGGTGAACATGGCACGGGCATTGCCAAGGCCCCGTTTCTGGAAAAAGAAGCCGGGTATTCCTCCATCCTGTTTTCCCGGCAGCTGCGGGCAGCCCTGGATCCGGACCATATTTTAAATCCTGGTAAAATTACCGGAGTATAAGCTATAATGGCGGACATGAAAGAACTGGCAAATCTGGTTAAGGAGCTGGAAGATCAACTGGTGACCTGCATTCGATGCGGCATGTGCCAGTCGGTCTGTCCATTGTTCGAGCAGACCCGGAAGGAAGCGGATGTGGCAAGGGGCAAGCTGGCCCTGCTTACGGGGCTTATGGAAAACATGTTCACCGACCCGGACGGGGTGAACGAGCGGCTGAACCGGTGCCTGTTGTGCGGGTCGTGCGCAGCCAACTGCCCGTCCGGGGTCAATGTGGTGGAAATTTTCATCAAGGCCCGGGCCATCCTGGCGGAATACAAGGGGCTGTCCCCGGCCAAAAAACTGATCTTCAGGCAACTGTTGGCCCACCCGGGACGGTTCGATGCCCTGGTGGACTGGGCCGGCCGGTTCCAGGGTCTTTTCACCAGACCGGACGTCAATGCCCAGGGCACCTCCTGCGCCCGGCTGGTCTCGCCATTGCTGTCAAATCGCCATTTCATGCCCCTGAGCACCACTGCGTTTCACAAAACCCTGCCGGAAAAAGGGGTGACAACCCCGGGGTCCGGTCCTAAAGCCGCCATCTTCATCGGGTGCCTGATCGACAAAATTTTTCCCAATGTGGCCCGTGCTTCCCTGAAGGTACTGTCCCATCACGGCGTGCCTGTGGTGATTCCTCTCGGCCAGGGGTGCTGCGGGATCCCTTCCCTGGCATCCGGAGACCGGGACAGCTTCACCCGGCTGGTGGACCACAACCTGGCATTGTTTGAAAAACATGACTTTGATGTCCTGGTGACCGCCTGTGCCACCTGTACCTCCACCATCAAGAAATTATGGCCCTCGGTTTACAAAAACCCGTCCCCGGGCATGCAGAAAAAATTGACGGCCCTGTCGGAAAAAACCATGGACATCAACCAGTTTCTGGTGGATCAGGTGGGCATCGATCCCATTGAAACCGGTTTGGAAGAAGAAAAAAAAGAGATCGTGACCTATCATGATCCCTGTCATCTGAAAAAATCTCTGGGTGTGGCAGACCAGCCCCGGAAAGTGATCCGGGCCGCCGGATGCCGACTGGAGGAAATGGCCGGATCAGACAAATGCTGCGGCATGGGCGGCAGTTTCAACATTTACCATTATGATTTGTCCAGCGCCATCGGCACCCTTAAAGAGCACAATATCGAAGCCACGGGCTGTACCACTGTGACCACGGGGTGTCCGGCCTGCATGATGCAGATATCCGATATGCTGGGAAAAGCCGGCTCCCCCATCCGGGTCCGGCATCCCATGGAGCTGTATGCTCAGGCCCTGGACAAAAAAAACTTGCCAAACCACCCGTAATCATGAATAATTTATGGTCTGAATCTTGAACCCAAAATGCTGGAAAGGCCTGTATAATTAAGATAATGACCATACCCATCAAGCCCATCAAGCCCAAGCGGATTTCAGATCAGGTGTTTGATCAGATCCGGGAACTCATTTACAGGGGAAAACTCAAACCCGGTGAAAAACTGATGACGGAACGGGAACTGGCCCAGGCCATGAATGTATCCCGCACCACCA
>CALGAJ010000348.1 GCA_937951975.1 uncultured Desulfotignum sp. | reverse complement strand
CGAAGTGCTGGCCGGCAAAGTGCTGAAAACCGGCAAACCCGCCGTGAACAACCAGGCGGACCGGTCAGAGGACGTGTATCCGGAGCGCGACCGGAAAATGGGATACAAGACAAAAAGCATCATGTGTGTTCCCATTCGAAGCGACAGCCGCATCACCGGCATTTTGTGTGCCATCAATAAAAAACAGAACGTGTTTGACGACAATGATCTGGAGCTGATGACCCTGATCGCCGGCACTGTGGGGATTTCCATTGAAAATGCCCGGTTTGCCGAAGCCCTGAAAGAAGCATACCTGGATGTGGCATCCATGAACCGGGCCAAGGACAAGGCCATCAACCATCTGTCCCATGAATTGAAAACCCCGGTAGCCGTGCTCACCGGGTCATTACAGATTCTGAAGAAAAAATTGTCTGAACTGCCGCAGATCAAAGCGGCATCCACTCTGGACCGGATCCAGCGGAACCTGAACCGCATTGTGCAGATTCAGGAAGAAACCGCAGATATCATGGACAAAAAAACCTATGGGGCCAAAGACATGCTCCAGATCATGATGCAGACCTGTAAAGATGAACTGGCCACATTGATTGCGCAGCATCTGGATGAAGAAGACCCCATGGAAGTGATCACGGCAGTCATTGAAAAGGAATTCAGTTCACCCGCTCTGAACATCAAAGATATCCAACTGAACTCAGCCTTTGACATGCTGTTTGAAAATCTGAAGCCATTGTTTGCCTTCAGGGAGCTTGAAATCAATCTTGATGTGGAAGACGATCTTCCCAGAATCCGTCTGCCCAGAGACGTATTTGAAAAGACCCTGACCGGGCTGATAAAAAACAGCATTGAAAACACCCCGGATCATGGCCGCATCGATATTTCAATGCGGCACGAAAAAGACAGCATTGTTTTTACGGTCCACGATTTCGGGGTCGGTATTGAGACCGAAGATCAGAAACGCATTTTTGAAGGTTTTTTTTCCGTTCAGGAAACCGCGGACTACTCCACCAAAACCCCGTTTGATTTCAATGCCGGGGGCAAAGGGGTGGATCTGCTGCGCATCAAACTGTTTGCCGACCGGCTGGGATTTTCCATTCACATGGAATCCTGCCGGTGCCGTTTTCTGCAGGATCCATACAATGAGATCTGCCCGGGGAACATTTCTCAATGCCGATTCTGCAAGGAGATATCCGATTGCCTGAACTCCGGATATTCCATATTTTCAATCAGTTTCCCTTGTGAGAAAAAAAGTTGAAAAAACTCTTTGACAAACGGGAATCAATTGCATTACAACTAAAGTTGTAGCGAGACTGAGCGCTCGTTCTGAATTGAACCCGTACATTTGAACCGACTTATAGCGGCTTTTCGTATCAGACAGAACAAGTACCGGCAAACTCTTTTTCCAGGGGGTGGAGACATGAACCAGCTGCACCAGTTACGCTTTTTTGACGTTTACGACAAGAACGCCCGGCTTTTGAAACACCATCCCGCCCTTATATGGCAGAACCAGCACATCAGCCATGCCGACCTGTTTGACCAGACCCTGCGCCTGGCATCGGGTCTGTCTTTTCTTCCCTCCCAAACCCGGGTAGCGGTGCTGTGCAGAAACCATCCGGTTTTTTTCCATCTTTTCGGCGCCGCATCCGCGTTGAGTCTGACGCTGGTCCTCATCAACCGGCGCTTGTCCGATACGGAAATCCGCCACATTGTCGAAGACACGACGCCTCAAATTCTCATCTGCGACAGCGATATGAAGCCCCTGGCATCCCGCCTGGTTTCCCAGTGCCCGTTTCTGGAACAGTATCGGGTGGTGGACGGTCCGGATGAAACCTTGTCAGCGTGGTATCAGACCCCGGACGATTTCACGCCGGTGTCTGTTTCCAGTGATGACCCGTTTGTGATCATCCACACCGCCGCCGTTCAGGGCAAACCCAGAGGTGCGGTACTGAGCCAGGCCAACATCATGCTGGCCAACATGCAGATGATCCATTACTACCGCCTGACACGCACGTCCTGTCTGGCCAATATTCTGCCTCTGTTCCACATCATGGGTGTGAACATGGGGCTGGCCACGCTTCAGGCCGGCGGGAAAAACGTGATTCTGGAAAAATTTGATCCGAAGGACACCCTCACGGCTGTCCAGGAACTGAAAGTGACGCATTTCGGCTCTTTTCCGCCCATATTGACCCGGCTGCTGAGCGCCATGGACACGCACACCTATGATCTGACCAGTCTTGAGATCGCGGCCGGTCTGGATGCACCTGATGCGGTCCGGCAATGGGAAACAGCGACAGGTACCCCCTTCTGGACCATGTACGGTCAGACGGAAACCGCTGGATTGATCACGTTTGCCCCGTATTTTGAACAGCCCGGATCCGCCGGGGCCATTGCACCGCTGGTGGATATCAAAATTGCCGATGACCTGGACCGGGAACGACCCATGGGTGAAACAGGGGAGATCCTTGTCAAAGGACCGCTGGTGTTCCAGGGATACTGGAATGCCCCGGATCTGACCGCCCACACCTTCAGAAACGGGTGGCACCATACAGGGGATCTGGGCATGATCGATGCGGATGGATTTCTGCATTTCAAAGGCAGAAAAGCGGAAAAGGAACTGATCAAGCCGGGGGGGGAAAATGTGTTTCCCGCAGAAGTGGAACAGGCCATCATGCAGCATGAAGCCGTCAAAGACGTGTGTGTGTTCGGGGTGCCGGATCCCGAGTTCGGGGAAGGCATCAAAGCGGTCTGCAGCCTGCATCCGGACAACACCTTGACCGCTGACGCGTTGATCCGGTTCACCGGATCCGTGATCGCGGGTTACAAAAAACCCCGGTATGTGCAGTTCATACCCGACCTTCCCAAAACCGGCGACGGCAGCATTGACCGGGAAAAAATAAAGCAGCAGTTCTCATAACCTTTGACCGGTATATGTGTGTGAAACGGCTTTTTTCCAATAACCCACAGCATTTGGATTCTTTATGGCGCAACTAAACATCTCTGACGTGACTCTTACCTTTGGCGGGCTCAAAGCGTTGTCCCATGTGAACATGACCATTGAGCCGGGGTTGATCACTTCCATCATCGGACCCAATGGGGCGGGAAAGACCAGCATGCTCAACTGCATCTCCGGATTTTACCATCCCACAAAAGGCAAAATTACTTACAAGGACTGGGAACTGACCCATGCATCCCCTCATCAGGTGTCCAACATGGGGATTGCCCGGGCCTTTCAGAACCTGGAACTGTTCTCCGGGCTGTCTGTGCTGGACAACCTGCTGCTGGCCCGGCATCAGAACCTGACCTATTCGCTGTTCCATGCGGTATTGTTTTATGGCAAAGCCTCCCGGGTGGAAGCGGAAAACAGAAAACATGTGGAAGACGTCATCGACTTCATGGAACTGGAACCTTACCGGAAAAGCCTGGTGGGCAACTTGAGCTACGGCATCCAGAAAAAGGTGGAAGTGGCCCGGGCCCTGACCCTGGACCCGGAAATCCTGCTGCTGGATGAACCCATGGCCGGCATGAACATCCAAGAAAAAGAAGATATTGTCCGGTTCATCATGGATATACAAAAAGAACGCAACGTCACAGTGGTGCTGGTGGAACACGACCTGGGAGTGGTCATGGATATTTCCGACCGGATCTATGTCCTGGATTTCGGCGAAGTCATCGGATCCGGAACCCCGGAAGACGTGTCAAACAATCCCAAAGTCATTGACGCCTATATCGGGGAGGATTAATCGCCATGAGTCATAATGAACACCTGCTGAAATTCTCCATCCCCCAGCTGCTGCGGTGGCGGGTCGCTGAATCCCCTAAACGCACGGCCCTGCGTGAAAAAGATTACGGCATCTGGAATGCCTACACCTGGGAAGAATATTATGATTATGTGCGGAAAACCGGCATGGGGCTGCGGGCTATGGGCCTGGGCAAAGGAGATACCATTGCCATTATTTCAGACAACATCCCGGAACTTCTGTTTATAGCCATCGGAGGCCATGCCATCGGTGCCATTTCCGCAGGCATCTATCAGACCACCATGCCGGCGGAGATCGCCCAGATTATCCAGTACCTGAAAGTGTCCGCCGTGTTCTGCGACAACCAGGAACAGGTGGACAAAGTCAAAGAGGTCCGGGACCAGATTCCCAATGTCAAAAAAGTCATTTTTGAAGACCCCCGGGGCATGCGTGATTACATGTCCGATGACTGGTTCGTCAATATCCGGAACCTGTTTGACATGGGCGATGCGGCCCATGCCAAAGACCCGGACCTGTTTGAATCCCTGGTGGACCAGGGCAAACCCGAGGATGTCTGCCACCTGTGTCTGACCTCGGGCACCACCGGTCTGCCCAAAGGCACCATGATGACCCATCTGAACTATATCAACATGGGGGTCAGAATCACCCAGGTGGATCCGCTGGAAGAAACCGATGAATATGTCTCATTTCTGCCCTTTGCCTGGATCGGGGAACAGATGAACTCATTCGGTGTGGCCATGGCCACAGGCATCACCATCAATTTTCCGGAATCCGTGGAAACCGCCATGTCGGATTTAAAGGAGATCGGCCCTCATTTCATGTTCGGGGCCCCCAGAATCTATGAAGGCATCCGCTCGGAAATCTGGCTGAAAATCGACCAGTCCTACTGGTTCAACAAACTGATGTACAATTATTTTATCCGCATCGGCATCCAGGCGGCAGGCTACCGCATGACCGGCAGACCCATGTCGGCAATGCTCCGGCTCAAGGCCTGGCTGGGCAAACAGATCATCTTCCGCCCCCTGGTGAACCAGATCGGGCTGCTGCGGCTGCGGCGGGCCTATACCGGCGGGGCTGCTTTAGGGCCGGAACTGTTCACCTTTTATCAGGCCATCGGGGTCAACCTCAAACAGATCTACGGCCAGACCGAAATCACAGGCATTGCCTACATGCACAGAGAC
Organism: uncultured Desulfotignum sp.; assembly: GCA_937951975.1. GTDB lineage: Bacteria > Desulfobacterota > Desulfobacteria > Desulfobacterales > Desulfobacteraceae > Desulfotignum. Next base: position 12,102 of record CALGAJ010000348.1, on the reverse strand, counting down.
GGGGATATCCGGCCTGAAACCGTGGGCAAGCCCCTGCCCGGCACGGAATGCAAAATTGCCGATGACGGGGAAATCCTGTCCAGATCCCCCTCGGTATCCCCCGGATACTTTGAACTGCCGGAAAAATCCAAAGAACTGCTGGAAGGCGGGTGGCTGCATTCCGGAGATGCCGGATTCATAGATGAAAACGGGCATCTGGTGGTCATTGACCGGGTGTCTGATGTGATGCACAACAACCAGGGGGAGATGTTTTCTCCCATGTTCCTGGAAAACGCCCTCAAATTCAGTCCCTACATAAAAGAAGCCGTCATTTTCGGCAATAAAAAGGATTTTGTGGCCGCCCTGATCAACATCGATCCCATTGTCGTGGGAAAATGGGCGGAAGACAAAGGCCTGTCCTACACCACCTACATGGACCTGTCCAAAAAAAACGAGGTGGCAGACCTGATCATGGCGCAGGTGATCGATGTCAATTCCCGGGCGGAAAAAGAGCATTTTAAAATCAAGCGGTTTGCCCTGCTTTATAAGTTGCTGGATATGGATGACGGGGAATTGACCAAAACCGGCAAAATCCGGCGCAAATTTGTACAGGAACGGTATCAGGAGCTGTATGAAGCCCTGTATGATGAAACCATCACTGAAAAAGAGGTGGAAGCGTCCTTCCAGTACCAGGATGGACAGACCGCTTCCGTGAAAACCCGGATCGCATTTTACACGGTGAAAGGAGTCTGATGAGTTATTTTTTTCAAATTATAGTCAGTGGCATCGTGGTGGGTTCCATTTATGCCTTGGCCGCCCTGGGACTGGTGCTGGTCTACAAATCCAGCCGGGTGGCCAATTTTGCCCATGGTCAGATCATTGCCGGTGGTGCGTTCATCACCTTCTTTCTGACGGTCCGGCTGGGAATCCCGATTTTCTTTTCATTTCTGGCCTCCATGCTCATCACCTTTTTCCTGGCCATGAGTGTGGAACGGATCTTTTTACGCCGCCTGATCGGGGAGCCCATCATTTCGGTGATCATGGTGACCATCGGGCTGGCTTCGATTTTTGACGGGCTCATCTATCTGACCCCGTTCGGTTCGGAAAATTTTTCGTTTCCGACCTTTCTGCCCACTGAATCCATTGTGGTGGGCGGGGTATCCATCTCCTGGACCCAGCTGGTGGGGGTGATCATCACCTTTGTTCTCATCGGCGGATTTTCCTGGTTCTTTAAAAAATCAACGGTGGGAATTTCCATGCGGGCGGTGTCCGACGACCAGTTCGGGGCCATGTCCGTGGGCATTTCCGTGCCCCGGGTGTTCGGTCTGGCCTGGGCCACGGCAGGACTGTCCGCCGCTGCGGCCGGGTGCATCATCGGCAATATCACGGGGTTGAATTTTGAAACCCTGCACGCCTTCGGCATCGTGGTGTTCCCCGTGGTGATCCTGGGCGGGCTGGACTCCATATTGGGCGCTGTGGTGGCCGGCATTATCATGGGCCTGATCCAGCAGTTTGCCTCGGGATACCTGGACGGTAATTTCGGGCTCAACGGCACCGGCGATGTCATGCCTTATATCATTTTATTGATCATTCTTCTTTTCAAACCCCATGGATTGTTCGGTATCCATGAAATTGAGCGGGTGTAGCCTATGTCACAGAATCGGTGGTTAGCAACGGGAAATTTTTTCACCTTCTACAAAGAAGAACAAAGAACTTTTTTCACGCACCTGGACCGAACCGTGTTCACCTGTTTCCTGGTCATTCTGTTCGGGTGGCCCCTGGTTTTTGAAATCAGCAACAAGTACATGCTGGTGCTGGACAACATCCTGATTGCCATTGTGGCGGTCATGGGCCTGAATCTTCTGCTGGGGTTTGCCGGACTGATCTCCATCGGCCATGCCGCGTTCGTGGGCATCGGGGCCTATACCCTGGCCTCTTTCAGCCAGGTCATCGGGGACAATCACATGATCATCACCCATTTCTGGCCCGTGCTCATTGTGTGCGCCGGCATCATGGGGGCGATTTTCGGTGCGTTTGTGGGCCTGCCCGCCCTGAGGCTCAAACATCTGTACCTGGCCATTGCCACCTTGTCATTTCAGATGATCTTTGAATGGGTGATTCAATTCATGAGTTTTTTCAACCAGGGCCAGACGATCTACCTGGGACGGGTCCACTGGTTTACCGGTGAAGTGGGCAGAAATGAGCATTACGTGTTCTGGTATTATGTGATTCTCACCCTGGTGGTGGCGATGGGATTCGGGGTTCGGAATCTGCTGAAAACCAAATACGGCCGGTGCCTGGTCGCGGTCAGAGACAATGACCGGGCCGCGGATGCCATGGGGATGAACCCGGGTCTCACCAAGGTATATGCCTTTGCTCTGGCCGGATTCTTTGCGGGCGTGGCCGGCGCGCTGCATGCCTACCTGTACAGAGGGGTGGGGTTTGAATCCTTTACCCTGCACGCATCGGTCGGGTATCTGGCCATGGCCATCGTCGGGGGTCTGGGCACATTGAACGGCATCTTCTGGGGGCCGGTGGCCATCAAGTTTCTGGATTTGCAGGTGGAGCAGTTCTCGGAACTGGCGGGCCGGTATCTGACCTCCGCCCCGAACGTGGCCACGGCGTTGAAACCCTTGAGCTTTGGTCTGGTGATCGTCTTGTTTCTGATGTATGAACCCCGGGGCATCGCCAACTGGTGGCGTATTGTGAAGTCCTACACCAAGCTGTGGCCGTTCCGCTACTGACGGATCCGGAACATGCCGCCGCTTTCACCATATTGCAGGTCAACACCCAAATTCAAGGAGGGACGTACCATGAAAAACAAGGCCACAACATTTTTCAACGTATTTTTGGTTATTGTGTTCGTGTTTGCATTCGCCCTGCCGGCCTATGCCGGCAAAACATACAAACTCGGAATGTCCTTGGCCATCACCGGCCCGACTTCGGATGCGGGGAACCCGTATGCCAAAGGGGCGGAAGACTGGTTCAAGTTTGTCAATGAAACCGATTATCTGGGTGACGGTGACAAGATCGACTGCCCCATCCGGGATGACCAGTACAAAAATGATGTCACCAAACGGTTTTTTGAAGAATTCCTGGATGACGGGATACTTATTTTCCTAAGCTATGCCACCGGCGGCAACCTGGCATTGAAAAGAGATTTTGAAGAAGTGCAGATCCCGGTGATCCCGGCCTCTTACCATGAAGGCCTGATTGTGGATGCCAATTATACCTTCATGCCTGTGGCCACGTATTCGGAAAATGCCGTGGGACTGGCGGAATATATCACGGAAAACCATAAAGGAGACAATATCCCCCAGGTCGCTTTTTTTATTCACCCTTCCGCATTCGGCCGGGGCCCTCTGGAGGACACCCAGAAAGCCATTGCCGAAGGCATGAAAATCGAAATCGTTGAAGTGGTGGAACACGGCACAGACCTGGATAACACGGCCATGCTCCAGCGCCTGGTCAGCAAAGGGGTACAGTATGTGATCTGTCAGACCGTTCAGACCCCGGTGGCCACCATGCTCACCGATGCCCAGCGGCTGGGGGTAACGGCTGCCACGTTCGGTGAAACAGGCAAGCTCACCTTTCTGGGCGCCCACTATACCGGCGGGTCGGATCTAATCGCTCTGGCCGGTACCGCCACTGAAGGATACATCTGGGCCGATTCCTACAACCTGACTTCAGAAAACAACGAAGGGGCCAAAAAACAGCTGGAACTGGCCGAACGATACGGCAGAGACGAAAAAGCCGCCAACTCCCATAACTACGGTGCCGGGATTCTGGCGGCACAAATTGCCACGGAAGCCATTAAAATGGCTAAAGACGCCGGTATGGAAGTCAACCGGGAGAACCTGTACAAAATGATGCAGAAAATGAATTTCAACTCGTTTGTGGCTGCCGGACCGGTGACCTACTCGGAAACCGAACGGATCGGGGTGGATGTCCAGAACATCTACATTGCTCAAGACGGGATATTCAAAAAAATCCAGTCCTTTGAGTCCCAGTATATCCAAAAAGTCCGGGCCGGCCGGTAAACAGCGAAAATATCCTGCCAGAACGCTCAATCAGTACACCCGGGTGCTTTTGGCAGGATCAATCCCAAACAAAAGAAAGCGCATATGGAAACAAACCTGCTGGAAGTCAACAATATTGAAGTGGTCTACAATGACATCATCCAGGTGCTGCGGGGGGTCAGTCTGGCTGTTCCCGAAAACAGTATTGTGGCGCTGTTGGGTACGAACGGAGCCGGCAAAACCACCACACTGCGGGCTATTTCCGGGCTGCTGAAGCCGGAGAACGGCGCCATCCGGGAGGGCCACATTACCTTTGACGGCACCGACACCACCCATCTGATGGGTACGGATGTGGTGAAACTCGGTGCGGTGATGGTCCCTGAAGGCCGCCGGGTGTTTAAACACCTGACCGTGAGCGAGAATATCATTGTGGGCTCCATTACCCGGAAAGACGGGGCTTCAGCCATTAAAAAAGACAATGATCTCATGTACAAACATTTCCCCCGGCTGTCCAATGTCACCAACCGAATGGCAGGATACAGTTCCGGCGGAGAACAGCAGATGATCGCCATTGCCAGGGCACTGATGGCAGCCCCTAAAATGCTGATGCTGGATGAACCCTCCCTGGGCCTGGCCCCGCTGCTGGTCAAAGAAATTTTTTCCAATATTAAGCGCATCAACCAGGAACTGAAGACCACTATTCTGGTGGTGGAACAGAATGCCAAAGTGGCCCTGGCCGTATCGGATTATGCCTATATCATGGAATCCGGGAAAATTGTTCTGGAAGGTCCTTCCAGCGAACTCCAGAAAAATCCGGATGTCAAGGAGTTTTATATGGGTATTACCAAAGGGGGTGGACGGAAATCCTTCAAAGATGTAAAATCTTATAAACGGCGCAAACGCTGGATGTAGCGACTACTAAAAAACAGTTTAGGAGCATATCATGAAAATTCTGGTGGGATATGACGGCGGAGAAGAAGGACGACTGGCTCTGGCTCTGGCCCGGGATACAGCGGTATTCCACAATGCCTTTGTGCATGTGATCACCTCCATGGAGGGGGGCACTTCGGAAAAACAGACAGATATCCGGACAGCGGAGAAAAATCTGAATTTCGCCAAAAGCCTTCTGGCCCACGCCAACATCGAATGTGACTGCCAGCAGAGCGTCCGGGGCATGTCCGCCGGAGAAGATCTGGTGAAATTTGCCGAAGAAAATGAGATCAATCATATTTTTCTGGGAATCCGGAAAAAATCCCGGGCACAGAAAGCCATTTTAGGCTCCACGGCCCGGTATGTCATTCTCAAGGCCCCCTGCCCGGTCACGACCGTGAAATTCGACCTGGACACCATATCCAATCAGGACCTGATCAAAGACCGCCGCATTCTGGTGGTGGATGATGAACCCGATATCCTGGAGACCATTGAAGAACTCTTGGACCTGTGTATTCTGGATACTGCGGCATCGTTTGAGGCCGCCAGAAAAAAACTGGATCAATCCGCCTATGATCTGGCTATCCTGGATATCATGGGCGTCCGGGGGTATGATATCCTGGCCCTGGCCAGGGAAAAAGACCTGCCGGCCCTGATGCTCACGGCCCATGCCCTGACACCGGAAAATCTGAAGGAATCCATCAAAAAAGGCGCGGACGCCTATATCCCCAAAGATGAACTGGCCAACCTGCCCATCCACGTGGCAGATGTCCTCCGCAACCGGATCCAGGGGAATCAGGGGTATGGGGCCTGGTTTTCCAAACTCAAACCCTTTTTCGACAAATCCTTTGGATCGGGCTGGCAGGAAAAAGACAGAAACTTCTGGAATTCCTTTAATGACAAATACGGCAGATAATTACAGGTCTTTTTTCCAACTGGATACAAGGTTAAACTGAATCTCGGATCTCAGTCTGACGAAACAGACACGTTTCAAAGCACGCACACGGCATCCGGAAACCGGGTCAGGCGTTCCAGCCCGGCATCCGTGACAACCCAGGTATTTTCGATTCCCACCACCCCTTTTCCCGGCAGCACGACCTTGGGTTCCAAAGCCAGGGTCATACCGGGCACCAGCGTCTGGGTCTGCCCTTTGGCAATAAAGGGAAATTCATCCAGCTCAATGCCCAAACCATGGGCGGTAAACCGGATTTTCGGGTAGGACGCGCCCATGAAAAACTCACCATATCCCAGATCATCGGCCAAGGCGGTCATCTGATCATACAGATCACCTGCCACGGCACCGGGTACGGCTGCGGTCCGGACGGTTTCCTGAATGGTCAGCATGGCCTCATGGGCTTTTTGCAGGTCATGGGGCAGCGGTCCTAAGGAAAAAATCCGCGTATGATCTGCCAGATATCCATCCAGGGAAAACACATAATCCACCAGCACGGGTTCATTGGGCCGGATCACATCCCGGCCCGGTCCCTGGCCGATACTGGGATTGAGCCCGGCACCGGCCGTGGGAGAGGCAAAAGCGCCCGGCACGGCCGCAGCCGCACCGCACATGATGTGCCCGTAAAACAGATGATTGTCCCACAACCGCATGCGGATCAGCCCCTGATGGCCCAGTTTTCTGGCATGGGCTTCCAGAAGTCCGGCCAGTTCGATTTCCGGCATTCCGGGCCGGATCAGTTGTGTGACCTGTTCCGCCACCCGGTCCGCCATAAGTGCCGCCCGCTGCATACATTGAATTTCAAATTCGGATTTCACGGCCCGCTGGGACCGGATCTCAAAGGACACATCCTGGATATCCGATGCACTGAAAATATCTTTGAACATCAGATACTGGGCGGCCGGCAGCACATCCAGTTCCAGCCCCAGGGTTTCAGGCAGATCCAGACCCTGTTCCAAGAGAACACCCGGAATCTTTTTCGGACTCAGCACCGGGATCACGGGCAAATGCGTCTCCGCTTCAGCCCGCTCCACACTTTTGAACACCATGAATACGGCATCCCCGTCTTCCGGTACATACAGCCATCCGTTCTGGGTGGTGCCGGTATAGTAAAACAGGTCCGCTTTCTGAACTACCAGGGCCCCGTCAAGGCCCTGGTTTTTCAACCGGTTTTGAAAATCACGAATCCGGGCGGACAATTCCTTACACGGAACAATACCGCACAATTGATCATTGGTAGTCATAAAAGCCCTTACCGGTCTTTCTTCCCAGCCAGCCCACCTCCACATATTTTCTGAGCAGCGGACAGGGACGGTATTTGGAATCCTTGAATCCGTCATACAGGGTTTCCATGATGGCCAGACAGGTATCCAGACCGATGAGATCAGCCAAAGCCAGGGGTCCCATGGGATGATTCATGCCCAGGCGCATCACGGTGTCGATATCTTCTGCCTTGCCCACGCCCTGGTACAGACAGAACACGGCTTCATTGATCATGGGCAGCAGAATCCGGTTGGCGATAAACCCGGGATAATCACTGGCTTCGGCCGGGGTTTTGCCGAATTTTTCCGACAGTTTCCAGGTGATGTCAAAGGTCTCATCCGAGGTGGCAATGCTGCGGATCACCTCCACCAGCTTCATCACGGGCACGGGATTCATGAAATGCATGCCGATGACCTTGTCCGGCCGTGAGGTCTGGGCCGCGATCCGTCCGATGGGAATGGATGAGGTGTTAGTGGACAAAATCACGTGTTCCGGACAGATTCTGTCCAGATCCTTGAAGATATTGAACTTCAGGTCTTCGCGTTCCACAGCGGCTTCCACCAGAAAATCCACTTTGGCCATGTCATTGAGATCCGTGGTGGTGGTAATCCGTTCCAGAATGGCGGTTTTGTCCGCTTCTTTAATCTTTTCTTTTTTGACCATCCGGTCCAGATTCCTGGTGATGGTTGCCATGCCTTTGTCACAGAATTCCTGCTTGATATCACTCATGATCACTGACAGGCCGGCCGCCGCTGCCACCTGCGCAATGCCGTTGCCCATCTGGCCGGCACCGATCACACCAAATGTATTTATATCCATTCTATTTTCTCCTGATTATGTGGGTTGACAAAAAGGGTCAGCGATGCACCACCAGGGCCACGGCTTCACCGCCGCCTAAACACAGAGAGGCCAGTCCCTGATGCACATCGCGTTTCTGCATTTCATACAATAATGTGGTCAAAACCCGGGTCCCGGACGCGCCGATGGGGTGGCCCAGGGCCACGGACCCGCCATTGACGTTCACTTTTGCCGGATCCAGTCCCAGCACCTTGTTGATGCCGGCTGAAGTTCCGGAAAACGCCTCATTAATCTCGAACAGATCAATATCATTGATACCGATGCCTTCTTTTTTCAAAACCTTGGGAATGGCATAAATCGGAGCCATGAGCACATATTTCATGTCAATGCCAAAAGAGGCCTGGGCCCCGATTTTCGCCATGATTGGACATCCCAGCTCTTTGGCTTTTTTCTCGCTCATGACCACCACGGCAGACGCACCGTCTGAAATAATGGACGCATTGCCGGCGGTTCCTTTTCCTTCTTTTTTAAACGCAGGCTTCATTTTGGACAGCCGTTCAAATGAGGTTTCCTGGGGGCACTCATCCGTGTCAAAAACCTTGGGATCTCCCTTGCGCTGGGGCACGTTCACCGGCATGATCTCATCTTTGAACCGGCCGGAAGCCACGGCTTCGTTGGCCCGGCGGTAGGATTCGGCCGCATACCGGTCCTGGTCCTCTCTGGATACTTCCCAGCGGTCCGAACACAGTTCATTGGACATGCCCATATGAAAATCATTGACAATGTCCCACAGCCCGTCATGGATCATGTGGTCTTCGATGCGCCCGGGACCCATGCGGTGTCCCCATCGGGCCTTGTCCATGTAATACGGGGCCATGCTCATGGTCTCCATGCCGCCGGCCACCACCACATCCGCGTCATTGCACTGGATGGCCTGGGCCGCCAGCATCACCGCCTTCAACGATGATCCGCACACCTTGTTCACGGTAACGGCCTCCACTTCCCAGGGCAGCCCGGCCTTGACCACGGCCTGCTTGGCCGGGTTCTGGCCGTAGCCGCAGGGCAGCACCATGCCCATGATGCATTCATCCACCCGGGAGGATTCAATGCCGGCCCGGGCGATGGCTTCTTTGATCGCCATCCCCCCCAGGTCGGTGGCGCCTATGGTACTCAACGTCCCGCCGAAACTGCCCAGAGGCGTCCGGACGGCACTGACGATGACTGCGTTCTGCATGGGTCTGTCTCCTTGTGCTTATTAATCATTTTTCGCTATATTGCAGCTGCAATGTATCAGCAGCCTGTGTCCATTGCAAGTGTTTTTCTGCACAGCGGAGCCCCTGGCGGGGGTACCTTGCTGACGGACTGTCGGAGCCGCCCCGTGGATTCCAGTCCGGCGGCAAGGCACCCCCGCCGGGGGCGGCACGCTGCCGAATAGATCGGGCTCCCGGCATCCGTGGCAGCTACATGTTCCGGCGGTACTTGCCTCCCACTTCGTAAAGAGCGCCGGTGATGGTGCCCAGAGAACAGACCTTCACGGTCTCCATCAGCTCCGCAAACATGTTGCCGCCGTTCAGGGCGGTCTCCTGGAGCCGTTTCAGGGCCGCTTCCTGTTCATCCTGATGCGCGGACTTGAACCCGTCCAGCCGTTCCAGCTGAGCGTTTTTCTGTTCTTCGGTGGACCGGGACAGTTCCAGGTGATTGGCCATGTCCGCATAATTTGCATCCGGATCCTCAAACGTGTTGATACCGATCAACGGCAGTTTGCCCGAATGTTTGAGATGCTCGTAATACATGGACTCCTCCTGGATCTTTCCCCGCTGGTATCCGGTTTCCATGGCCCCCAGAACCCCGCCCCGTTCGGTGATGCGCTCAAACTCCACAAGAACGGCTTCCTCCACCAGATCCGTGAGTTCATCCACAATGAACGAGCCTTGAAGCGGGTTTTCATTTTTGGCCAGGCCCCATTCCCGGTTGATGATCAGCTGGATGGCCAGAGCCCGGCGCACGGATTCCGCCGACGGTGTGGTGATGGCTTCGTCAAACGCGTTGGTGTGCAGGGAATTGCAGTTGTCGTAGATCGCGCACAGCCCCTGCAGCGTGGTTCGGATATCATTGAACTGGATATCCTGGGAGTGGAGGGACCGGCCCGAGGTCTGGATATGGTATTTGAGTTTCTGGGATTTGTCGTTGGCTTTGTATTTGTACCGCATGGCCACGGCCCAGATGCGCCGGGCCACCCGGCCGATCACCGTGTATTCCGGATCCATGCCGTTGGAAAAGAAAAACGACAGGGACGGGGCAAAAGAATCGATGTCCATGCCCCGGGACAGGTAATATTCCACATAGGTGAACCCGTTGGCCAGGGTCAGTGCCAGCTGGGTGATGGGATTGGCACCGGCTTCGGCAATATGGTATCCGGAAATGGACACGGAATAAAAATTTTTCACCTGGTGATCAATGAAATACTGCTGAATATCCCCCATCATCTTCAGGGCGAATTCAATGGAAAAAATACAGGTGTTCTGGCCCTGGTCTTCTTTTAGGATATCGGCCTGGACCGTGCCCCGCACGGTGGACAATGCAAACGCCTTGATCTTTTGAGCTTCATTCTCATCCGGTTTTCTGCCGTGTTCTTTTTCAAATTTGTCCATCTGCTGATGAATGGCCGTATTCAGGAACATGGCCAGCATCATGGGAGCCGGGCCGTTGATGGTCATAGACACCGAGGTGTTGGGTGCGCACAGGTCAAACCCGTCATACAATACCTTGACATCTTCCATGGTGCAGATACTCACCCCGGAGGTCCCGATCTTCCCGTAAATGTCCGGCCGCCGGTCCGGGTCAAATCCGTACAGAGTCACGGAATCAAAAGCGGTGGACAAACGCTTGGCCGGATAGGAGGAAGACAGCAGCTTGAACCGGCGGTTGGTGTCTGCCGGGCCGCCTTCGCCGGCAAACATCCGGGTGGGGTCTTCATCGGCCCGTTTCAACGGGAACACCCCGGCGGTATAGGGGAACTGTCCGGCAAAATTTTCCTTTCTCATCCATTGATACTGGTCCCCGGGATCGGAAAACTTCGGCCTTGCGATCTTGGGGATTTTAGAATGAGACAGGGATTTTGTGTACAGGGGCACCCGGAACTCTTTGTCCCGGACCTGGTAGACCAGCTCGTCCTTTTCATAGGCCGCCGAGCTGGTCCGAAACTGTTCGATCAGGTCATCGGTGTCCGGGGTCACCTGTTCACCGGCGTCTGCCAGGGCCTGTTTCAGTCCGGCTACAGCCTGGTCCATATCCAGGTCTCCATCCGGATCCCGGCCTCCCAGTGCCTCCAGGGCGGAGGACAGGTGCCAGCGGTGGCGGACCACTTCGGCCTGATCCTCGGTGGCCTGGTGGTACTCCCGGACCGTGTCCGCGATCTCGGCCAGATACCGGGTGCGCTCGCCCGGAATGATAATGGTCTTGGACGAGGACTCCCGGACATCGGGGCGGGGAATGGATGAGGGGAACGCCGTGCCTTTGGTCTGGTTGATCTGATCCAGCAGGGCGTGATAAAAAGCGGTGAGTCCGTCATCATTGAACTTGGAAGCAATGGTGCCGAAGACCGGCAATTCTTTCGGGTCTTTATCCCAGGCTTTGCGGTTGCGCTGCACCTGTTTTCTGACATCGCGGATCGCATCTTCCGACCCTTTTTTCTCGTATTTGTTCACCACCACAAGGTCCGCATAATCCAGCATATCGATCTTTTCCAGCTGGGACGGGGCTCCGTATTCCGCAGTCATCACATACACGGACACATCCACCAGGTCCACCACCCGGGAATCCCCCTGGCCGATGCCGGCGGTTTCCACCAGGATCAGATCGAATCCGGCCGCCTTTGCCACAGTGACGGCATGGGGCAGGGATTCCGGCAGCTCGGTCTGGGAACGGCGTGTGGCCAGAGACCGCATGTACACCCGGTCGCTGTCTATGGCATTCATGCGGATCCGGTCCCCCAGCAGCGCCCCGCCGGTCTTGCGCGCACTGTTGAGCCTGCCTTTTTCGTCGTTGTAGATGGAAAGGTTCAGCGCCGCCGCATCCAAATCGGTCCATGGGCGCTTGGGCATTTTTTGCAGCAGGTAGAGAGCAAAGACGGGCAGGAAGGTAGTCCCTATCTGCTCAAGC
>CALGAJ010000347.1 GCA_937951975.1 uncultured Desulfotignum sp. | reverse complement strand
GGCCGCCGGGACCGGGTATACCGGGAGGCGGTCCCCTGGTTGTGCTTTTGAAGGCGGGCTTCCAGGTCGGTGGTCACCCCGCAGTACAGGGAGTGGTCCGCACATTCCAGTAAATAAACCGACCAGGCCGGCATCTCAGGCCCCCACTGTCGGCAGCTGGTGCCAGTCCGTGGTATAGGCGGCGGACCGGTGGTTGAACGCCGTGGTCCAGGGCCGGTCCCGGCCCATGCCGGTGGCGGGATAGGTGATGGTACCGGCCCCCATCCGGCGATTGATGCGGTCCATGGTTTCCATCACCCGGTCGGCCCGGGACCGGTCCGACGTATCAAACAGGTCCTGCTGATAGATGCCGTTGACGGTGAGGTCTGAAAAGATCACCCCGGCCTTGGTATAGGCCCGGCCTTTCCGGAAAATCCGCTTCAGCGCGGTCCGGCCGCGGGAAAGCAGGGCTGAGGTATGGTTCAGGGCCGTGGGAAAGCTTGTGGTTTCGGCATTGTAGTAAAAGGAGTCCGGCTTGAACCGGCTGGTGGTGACATACACCGTCATGGCCCGGGCATGGCTGCCCTGGGCCCGGAGCTTTTCCGCCCCCCGGACAATATAGGTGCTCACCGCCTCGGACAGGCTGTCAAAACCGGTCACCGGGACTTTAAACGACCGGGACACGGAGATGGATTTTTTGTCGGGCACATCTGTTTCCAGATCATAACAGGACTCACCCAGCAGCTCTTTCTGGATTCTCACCCCGTTGATGCCCATCTTTTTTCTGAACCGGTCGATGTCCGCATCCCTGAAATCCCGGGCCGTGCGGATGCCCCGCACTTGAAGATACCGGGCATATTGCCGGCCGATGCCCCACACATCTTCCACCGGGGTCATCTCCAGGGCCCGGTCCGCAAACCGCTGGTCTGTCAGGTCCAGGACCCCGTCCGCTTTCTGTGATTTTTTGGCGATCCCGGCCGCCACCTTGGCCAGGGTCTTGGAAGACGCCATGCCGATACTCACCGGGATGCCGGTGTGCTGTCTGACTGTCTGCCGGATTTTTCTGCCATAGGCGGTCAGGTCCGTGAACGCCAGCCGGTCCAGGCTCAGAAACGCCTCGTCAATGGAGTAGATCTCCATGGCCGGGGCGAACGCGGCCAGGGTCTGCATCACCCGGCCGGACATGTCCCCGTACAGGGCGTAATTGGATGAAAATACCCGGACATCATGCTGATGGATCAGATGCCGGATCTTGAAAACCGGCGCCCCCATGGTGATGCCCAGGGCTTTGGCCTCGTTGGACCGGGCCACGGCACACCCGTCGTTGTTGGACAGCACAATGACCGGGCGGTTTTCCAGGCACGGATTGAACACCCGCTCACACGACACATAGAAATTGTTGCAGTCCACCAGGGCAAATACCGGCATGGCTCTTTTTCTTGTCACACCTTGTGAATCACGTTGGTCACCACCCCCCAGATCTCGAACGCCATGTCCGGGGTGATTTCTATGGGGGCGTACTCATCATTTTCCGGCTCCAGGACCGGCCTGCCGGACCGGATTCTCAACCGCTTGACCGTGAGTTCCCCGTTTATCACGGCAATCACGATTTTCTTGTCCACCGCCTCCAGGGACCGGTCCACAATCAGGATATCTCCGGGAAAAATACCGGCATTGATCATGGAATGGCCGCTGACCCGGACAAAAAAAGTGGCGGCCGGATGTCGGATCAGATGCCGGTTCAAATCCAGGCGGCCTTCGATATAATCATCGGCCGGGGAAGGAAATCCGGCCTCGATGGCGGTCATGTAAAGGGGCCGGCTGACGGGGGTGGACAGATCCGGGGTGTACAGCGT
>CALGAJ010000346.1 GCA_937951975.1 uncultured Desulfotignum sp. | reverse complement strand
ATGCTCGCGCCGCACCTGACGCGGGACGTGGTGATGGAAGCCGTGGAAAAAACCTATGTGATTGTGTCAAAAACAAGCGCGGCACAACTTCTGGGACTGGTCAGTCAGGTCACGGAGATCTCGATTGTCCTGCCGGATCAACATATTGCCGGCACCGACCTGACGCCCCTGAAAAACCGGATCGATGCGCTTCTGGACGATGAGTTGACGGCACTGACCTGGCGGACGCTTCTGCCGGCCATTGACGGGTACCTGTCCCTGTTCACCCGGTTCCTGTTCATCTGGTACCTGGTGGTGTTTATCGCCATGGGGTTCGGCATCGTGAATACCGTGCTCATGGCCGTGTTTGAACGGATGAGAGAGTTCGGGCTGTTAAAGGCCATCGGCATGAAGCCGTTGCGCATCTTCAACATGGTGGTGGTGGAAACCGTGTTTCTCCTGATGATCGGGCTTTTTGCCGGCAACCTGGCCGCCTTTGTCTTTATATTCGTGTTTTCAAACACGGGCATTGATCTGTCCGCGTTTTCCAGCGGCATCCAGATGTGGGGCATCCAGCGGGTGATCTTTCCCGTGGTGGATCTCTCTGACATCATCTTAGCCAACCTGACCGTGTTTGTTCTGGGCATTATGGTGGGGGTGTATCCGGCCGTGAAAGCGGCCCGGTTCTCCCCGGTCGAGACAATGAGAATGCAGTAAACCTTTGTGGGAGCATCCAGCCATGAGCATGATCCAGGTCAAAAACCTGACCAAAACCTATCAGCAGGGAGACATTGTGGTCACGGCACTCGACCATGTGTCCGTGGAGATTGAAAAAGGGGAATTTATCGCCATCTCCGGCCCTTCCGGATCCGGAAAAACCACCCTGCTCAATCTCATGGGCGGGCTGGATGATCCGGATTCCGGGCAGGTGATCGTGGATGGAAACGATTTCACGGCCCTTTCCGGCAGCCGGCTGGCCGAACTGCGGCTGCATACCATCGGGTTTGTGTTCCAGTCCTACAACCTCATCCCCGTGCTGACGGCGGCGGAAAACGTGGAATACATCCTGCGGCTCCAGGGCGTTCCCAAACAGGAGCGGCACGACAGAGTCACGCATATCCTGACCGAGGTCGGGCTGGCCGACCAGATGCACAGGCGGCCGTCTGAACTGTCCGGGGGCCAGCAACAGCGCGTGGCCGTGGCCAGGGCCGTGGTGTCCAATCCCGCCATGGTCCTGGCGGATGAACCCACAGCCAACCTGGATTCAGAAACCGGTGAAAACCTTCTGAAAATGATGCTCGACATGAACCAACAGCACCAGGTCACGTTTATCTTTTCCACCCATGATCACATGGTCATGGAATATGCCAGACGCATCATCACCATCAAAGACGGGAAAATCGTGTGATGCGACCCTGGCTGACCCTGCTGATCTGCCTGGTGCTGTCAACACCGGCGGCTGCCTTTGATGCTGATTTCGGCGGCCAGGCGCGTTTTTTTTCCAGTGCCTCCTTTTACGGGTCCGACCACATCGCATCCCTGTACGGCCCGTCAGATCCTTATTATGACACGGCGCTCAACCTGAGGATCACATCAAACCTCTATCTGACGGACCAGCTCGAGTTTTCCGCTCATTACGAGGCCCAGGGATCTGCCGGTGACACGGGCAAACTGCGGCAGGCCCTGCCGGCAGCGTATCACCCCCTTTTCAGCGTGTCAGATGATTCCGATGACACAAAGCTTTTTGACCTGTCGTCTGATCACCGTTCAGACTCCGGCCGGTATTTTCTGCACCGCCTGGACCGGCTGTTTTTCAAATACCGCAGCGATCGGTCCTCCCTGACCCTGGGCCGGCAGGCCGTGTCCCTGGGCAGCGGCCTGATTTTCAATCCCATGGATCTGGTGAACCCGTTTGCCCCGTCCGATGTGATCCGGGACTACAAAACCGGCACGGACATGGCCGTGTTCCAGTTCTCAAAGGGCTGGATCACGGACTGCACCCTGGTCTATGTCCCCAGAAGAAACACCGCCGGACACCTGGACATGGATGACTCGTCCCTGGCCGTGAAACTCAAAACCTACTGGGATGACAAAGAAGCCGGCCTGTTTTACGCGGCCCATTACAATGACCATATCACGGGCCTGTCCCTGTCCGGTTTTCTGGGCTCTGCTGCCTGGCGGTCCGACCTGTTATGGACCCACACAGACAGCCCGTCTGAATCCGGATATGCCTCCGCCGTGGTCAACCTGGATTATTCCTGGGTATGGGACCAGAAAAACTGGTATGGATTCATCGAGTTTTTTTATTCCGGCATCGGAGAAAAAGAGCTTGTCCAGGCCCTGCAAAAACCCTCACTGACAAGCCGGATCCGCAGAGGCGATCTGTATAACACAGGCACCCGGTACCTGGGCCTGCACATCCGGCACGAATACCACCCCCTGGTCAATCTTTCCTGTGCCGCAATCCTCAACCTGGACGACCATTCATCCCTGCTCCAGCCCACCATCAAATGGAATGCGGCCCAGTCCCTGGACATCCTTTTCGGCGCCGACCTGCCCTTTGGACCGGACAACTCCGAATTTAAAGGCATCACAGACCCCTTCACCCGGAAAACCATCGGCCCGGCCCAAAAAATTTATATCCAGGCCACGTATTATTTTTAACGCCCTACTCCCGCAACCCCCTGCAGGCCCTGAATAAAACCCGATATCCTCCCAGGTAACCATCTCCCCCAAAAAAGCAGAACAAACATGCGTTTCAAAGGGGGGTTTTCCTGTTGCATTTTCAAATCCCTTTTACTATACAGAAAAACAGTGTTTTTTTCCGGTCGGCCGGCACCGCCTGTAACCGACAGAGCGGAGCTGTCTTTTTTTCTTACCATCACACATTTTTCTGATGCCATTCTTCACCTTTTCCAATCTCACCCG
>CALGAJ010000345.1 GCA_937951975.1 uncultured Desulfotignum sp. | reverse complement strand
ACAGTACCGGAAATTTGGTTCTGTGAAAAGGTGGGGTTTATAAACCGCTTACTTTTCTTCGGACAATTTCAGAACAGCTTTTTCAACCTTTTCAGCCATCCGGTTTTTGAGGTTGGGAACTCGCCGGTTTTTTGTTGCAAATCCAGTCCACTGATCTTTTTTAATTCTATTGTAATTATTCGATTTTAAAATATACTCAGAATTTATATGGAAATAATTTCGGACAAATAAATGGGCAGCCGAAGCTGCCATGCAATTTATCAAGTGACATTCCCAAGGAAAAAATGAACCCTTTTTCAAACGCTTCAAACACATCGAAACAGATGCGGCAGGATCTCACGGCAATGCTGGGACCGGACCAGTGTCTGTTTGATCTGGAAGACCGGTGGACCTATGCATTTGACGCCGGGGCGGATCAGGCCGTACCCCTGGCCGTGGTGTTCGCCCATACCCCGGCAGATGTCTGCAAGGTGATGCAGTACGCCGCGACCCGACGGATTCCACTAGTGCCCAGGGGGGCCGGGTCCGGCCTCACCGGCGGGGCCGTGCCCGCCATGGGCGGCATTGTCCTGGTGCTGGAACGGATGAACCGGATCCTGGAAATCGATACGGACAACCTGTGTGCCACCGTGGAAACCGGGGTGATCACCGGCACCCTCCAGAAAG
Source organism: uncultured Desulfotignum sp. (assembly GCA_937951975.1). GTDB lineage: Bacteria > Desulfobacterota > Desulfobacteria > Desulfobacterales > Desulfobacteraceae > Desulfotignum. The sequence goes on along the minus strand of CALGAJ010000345.1, from coordinate 41,428 downwards.
CTGTGGAAGAAAAAGGACTGTTTTATCCGCCGGATCCGGCCAGTGCCGGGTTTTCCACCATCGGCGGCAATATTGCGGAAAATGCCGGCGGAATGCGGGCCGCCAAGTACGGGGTCACCAAGCAGTATGTCCTGGGCCTGGAAGTGGTGCTTCCGGACGGCCGGCTGGTCACGCTGGGATCCAAATGCATCAAGGATGTGGTGGGCTATTCCATGACCGAACTGTTTGTGGGATCGGAAGGCACCCTGGGGGTGATCACCAAAGCCATTGTCCGGCTGGTGCCCTTGCCCGAAACCCTCCAGACCCTGGCCGTGAGTTTTCCGGACATCCAGGCCGCCGGCCGGGTGGTGCCCATGCTGCTCAAAACCGGGGTGACACCCTGCACCCTGGAATTCATCGACCGGTTCTGCCTGGAGGCGGTCACCAAAACCGGCCTGTCAGATCCGGTGGCATCGTTGATCGCTTCCGACACCGGGGCCATGCTGCTCATCGAACTGGACGGGGCTGAGGATGCCGTGGCAAAGGAGGCGGCAACGGTCCGGCAGATATGCAGTCAGTGCGGGGCCACCGGGATTCATTTTGCCCAAAATCCGGCTGAGCGGGAACAGCTCTGGGAGGTGCGCCGCAGCATCCATGGGGCACTGGCCGGCCTGTGCCCCCACTGGCTGGAAGAGGACATTGCCGTACCCCCGGCATCCATCCCGGACATGCTGGAAAAGCTGGCGTCCCTGGCTCAGGAACAACATCTGCGGATCCTGTCTTTCGGGCATTTTGCCGACGGCAATATCCATTTGAGTGTCTCAGAAGCGACAGGTCCTTTGTCCCCCCAACGGGCCGGGGAAGTCACGCACCTGATATTTTCCCTGACAAAAGCCCTGGGCGGACGGATTGCCGCTGAGCACGGCATCGGCCTGGCCAAAAAAGAATATCTGGGCGTCAACCTGAATGACGCCACCCTGGATCTGGCGCTGCAGATTAAAAAACTGCTGGATCCCAACGGCATTCTCAATCCCGGCAAAATTTTTCCCCAACATCACTGGGAAAAGGGATTTCAAACCGGCATCAGATAAAACCCCCTGTGCCCGACGGAGATCGTGCCGGGACACAGGGGGATGCGTCAGGGATGATTAACCGGCCTGAAGGGCCCGCTCATCCTCCTTTCCTTTGAGTTCAAACCGCTTGACCTTGCCGGTAGCGGTTTTGGGCAGGTCTTCCACAAAGTTGATCCACCGGGGGAACTTGTAGTGGGCCAGCTCTTTTTTCACATAGGATTTGATCTCTTTTTCCAGTTCCGGTGATTCCTCAAATCCCTTGTTCAACACGATGTAAGCGCTGGGTTTCACCAGGTTTTCATCGTCTCTGCCCGGCACCACGGCGCATTCCAGCACGGCCGGGTGACCGATAAGGCAGGCTTCCACCTCGATGGGGGAGACCCAGATGCCGCCCACCTTGAGCATGTCGTTGGACCGGCCCACATAATAGAAAAATCCGTCCTGGTCCACAAAAAACTTGTCATCCGTATTGAACCAGTCTCCGAGCATGGCTTCCTTGGTTTTCTCATGTTTGTTCCAGTAATAGGCGGCTGTGCTGTCCCCTTTGATGAGCACGGTGCCGATCTCGCCTTCGGGCACTTCGTTGAGCTGGTCATCCACGATCTTTGCCTCGTATCCGGGCACCAGCTGGCCGGTGGAACCGGGCCGGATATCCTCCACCCGGTTGGAGATGTAAATGTGACTGACTTCCGTGGACCCGATGCCGTCCAGAATATCCACATGGAACCGTTCTTTCCACCGTTTGAAAAGATGGGCCGGCAAGGCCTCGCCCGCAGAAGTGCACAACCGGACTCCGGCCATGCTACCCTCATCCTGGGCCAGCATGGCCCCGTACAGGGTGGGCACCCCGAAATACAGGGTGGGTTTGTACCTGGCAATGGTATTGAACACCGACTGCGGGGTGGGGCGCTCCGGCATCAGCACGGTGGTGGCACCCATGCTGAACGGAAAATACAGGCTGTTGCCCAGGCCGTAGGCAAAAAACATCTTGGCCGCGGAAAAGCAGACATCGTCTTCCCGGATTTTGAGCACCTGTTTGCCATATGTCTCAACGCTGAAAAGCATGTCATGCTGAAGATGCACCGTGCCCTTGGGTTTGCCTGTGGAACCGGAACTGTACAGCCAGAAACAGGCATCGTCCGGTCCGGTGGGGGCCGGTTCCAGTGCATCGGACTGTCCTTTGACAAACTGGTCATAGGACACGGTATCCGGTGTTTCGTTCTGCTGGTTCACCACCACGATCTTTTCCAGAAACAGGAGATCGGATTTGATTTCCTCAATATTGAAATACAGGGACTCATCCACTACCAGAATCCGGGCACGGCTGTCGTTCAAAAAATACAGGTAATCCTTGGGCCGCATCAGGGTGTTCAGACAGATGGGCACGGCCCCGATTTTAATCGCTCCCAGAAAGGCGGCCGGATACAGTTCCATGTCCAGCATCAGCAACGCCACCCGGTTTTCCATGCGGACTCCTTCGGACTTCAGAGCATTGCCGAACCGGTTGGCTTCTCCGGTCAGCTCTCCATAGGTCAGCTTCCGGTCTTCACATACCACTGCCACCTTGTCTTCCCGGCCTTCCCGGATGTTGCGGTCCAGAAAATAATCGGCTGCATTGAATTTTTCCAGTCCAAGATATTCGAGTTCCATAAATCACTTCCTCCTCAATTAATATTTTTCCATGACAGGATGGAAAAAAAGTTTCAGGCTTTTTTCTTCGGTTTTACCGGGGGTAGTCAGCCATGAGACAACAAAAAAGACAATCCCGGCCACAATGAACGAAGCCAGAAATCCGTTGAGCTGAAACATGAATGTCTGGGGAAACAGGATCATGTTCTTACCCCCCAGAACAAAAAACAGAACGTTCATGAATACGCCGGCCAGGGTGGATGAAATCGCACCTGCGGCTGTGGCCTTTTTCCAGTAGTACGCCCCCCACAGGGCGAAAAAAGTGACGGCCACGGTCCCGAAGGCGATCACGGACAGTTCCGCCACGGGCGTTGTGGGATTCCAGGCGATCCACACACAGACCGCCATGATGATCGCCACAAAAATCCTTGCCAGGGTGATGTATTCGCCAGGCTGGGTCTGGGGCCGTATGGTTTTGACCACATCCAGAGACAGGTTGACGGCATTGCCGAACACCAGGCCGTTCACTGTGGACATGGCGGCCGTAAACCCGCCGGCCACAGCCAGGGCCGCCAGCCAGTCCGGCATGGTGGCGGCAGCCACCAGCCCGTAAATCTTATCGGCTTCCACCCCTTTGAGCCCGGGCACGATCACGTTACCGGCGATACCAATGAGAGTGGGCATGGTGATAATAAACAGACAAATACCCCCAAAAGACAGAAACATGGCTTTAAGACCCCGGACCGACCGGCTGGAATAGGCATGCATATAGGGCTGGGGAAAGCACACACAGCCCAGGGCCATGGCCGATGCCATCCCAAAGATCATTGGATAGCTCCACACCTTGCCCCCGGCCCAGCCGATCTGGAACAGGGTGGGATGTTTGGCCATGACCATCTCCATGGTGGGTACGAACCCGCCGTTTTTCATCATGACAAAGAAGAACAGGACAAACACCATGACCGAGAAGAACACGCCCTGGATGGCATTGACCCAGGCCGCCCCTTTCATGCCCCCCATCATCAGATAGATGGCGATGAAAAACGGCACGAAAAACAGACCCAGGCGAAAGGAGATAATCCCGTCGCTCATGGCTTCGAGCATCACGCCGATACCCTGAATCTGGGCCACCACATAGGGAACCGAAGCCACGAGCACCACCAGCACCAGAATGATTTTCATGGGAGTGCCGTACCGTTCACCGAACGGGGCCCCCATGGTCATCCATTTTCTGGCCCGACCCAAAAGAAAGGTTTTTTTGTGCATAAAATACCATAAAAACCCCAGAGGCACCAGGTTGGCCGTGAGCACATACAGGGACCCATATCCTAAACGGTATCCGAAACTGGACATCCCGAACATGGAGAACGCGCTTAAAAAAGAGGCCAAAAGGCTGAAAATCAGCACAAAATATCCCAGGCTGGAACCGGCCACAAAATAATCATCCGCACTTTTGGTAAATCCCTTGCGAAACGCGACATAACTGATGAAAACGGATACAAAACATAAGCTGGTGATAATAATGACGGCGATCATGAGCGGAGGTCCTCCATTTCTGTTTTTCTCAATGTGTCCACAATGTTTTCCAAATCCCTGTCATACAGCGCCAGGTCTGTCTGAAACAGATAGATCCATTGCAAAACAAACAGCAGTGCCCCGATCACAAGCAGATAAAACGCCCAGGACGGCATCCCCAGAATCAGGCCGACCTCACCATACCGGCCATACCCCACAGGACACCAGCAGAATACCGTGAGTACCACAAACACCACTAAGAAACCCAGGTTTTTCCTTTTGTTCGCCTTTGCGGACATGTACGTTCCTCCTTGCGATAAAAAATTATATGGATGTATTCGTACTGCCTGGTTTAAAATCCGGAATTTTCTGAAGAAACGCCCGGATGTGATTCTCAATGGGTGTTGCACGATCTTTGGACATGTATGAGCAATTGATGTGCCATGATTATAATATGATTACAATAAAGCTGAAAAACCGGATCAGCCCCGGCGATTCACACCCGGGGCGAAACGGTGGGATCCCGGTGCGGCGGCCGAATGACCAGAAAGAAACGTTGCAGACTAGAAAAGTTGTTTCATCAGGGCTCAGGGGACAGTTGGTATTTGCGAATCTTTTTTCGCAGGGTGGGCAAAGAAATCTTCAGAATCCGGGAGGCCCGGGTCCTGTTCCACTGGACCGAGTCCAGGACCGCCTCGATATGGCGTTTCTCCACCTGGGCCAGCGACTGGGATGCCGGATACCGGCTGACCTTTGGCGCGGTGCCGGACAGCAGCGCATCCAGGGTTTCCACAAGGATCACATTTCCCCGGGACCGGATGGCCGCAGAAATTATCACGTTTTCAAGCTCCCGGACATTGCCGGTCCAGGCATGGGATTCAAGCCGGTCGATGCATCCGTCCTGGAGCTGCATGGGTGTCACCCCCAGATCATGGGCGCATTTGCGGATAAAATGATCCACCAGCAAAGGAATGTCCGAAATCCGTTCCCGCAGCGGCGGCAGGGTGATGGTGACTACCTTGAGGCGGTAGTACAGGTCGGCCCGGAACGTTTTTTCCCTGACCATTTGTGCCAGGTCCTGGTTGGTGGCCGCAATGATCCGGCACCGGGACGTCAGGTTCCGGGAGCCTCCCACCCGCATATACTCTTTTCTTTCCAGGAATCCCAGGAGCTTGGCCTGCAGGTTCAAGGGAAGTTCCCCCACCTCGTCCAGAAACAGGGTGCCCTCTCCTGCCAGCTCGATTTTTCCAGGCCGCTGGGTCACGGCCCCGGTAAACGCCCCTTTTTCATGTCCGAACAGCTCACTTTCCAGAAGGGTGCTGACCACGGCGGAACAGTCAAAGGTGATAAAGGGTTTGTCCTTGTCCGGGCTGCTCAGATGGATCCGCCGGCTCACCAGCTCCTTGCCTGTGCCGGTCTCACCGGTGATCAGGGCCGTGGCCCGGTTCTGGCACAGCATGCCGATCATCTTGAACACATCTTTCATGGCCCGGCTGCTGCCCACGATCACCCCCCGGTCGAATCCGGCCGGTCCGTCGGAAAACGCCGCGTGTTTCCGGTCCTGCTCCAGACTCTCAATGGCCTGTTTCACGGTATTGTCCAGTTCCACGGCATCCAGTGGCTTGTGAATATAATCATATGCCCCCCGTTTCATGGCTTCAATGGTGGTTTCCATGTCCTGAAACGCCGTGATCATGATGATCTTGGCCAGGGGATTGACCTCTTTCATCTGCCTGAGTGCATCCAGACCGGACCCGTCCGTGAGCCGGATATCCAGGATCACGACCTGGGGATTCACCGTTTTAAACAGGGCCACGGCCTGTGTAACCGTGGCTGCGGTATGAACCGCATGGCCCTTTTCCGCCATGAACATGGAAATGGATTCCAGAATGGTGGATTCGTCATCCACAATGAGCAGATCAGCCACGCGGACCTCCTTTACAGGGCAGGACCACTTTAAAAACGGTGCCGCAGGGATTCTTGTTTTCGACATGGACATAGCCGTTGTGCGCCTGAACAATCTGTTTGACATTGGCCAGACCCAGTCCGGTTCCTTTGATTTTGGTGGTATAAAAAGGTTCAAAAATATGGGGGATCAGCTCCGGAGGAATGCCATCCCCGTCGTCTGACACCTGGATGACTACGAAATCGGTTTCTTTCTGCCGTTTAACCCAGGACCGGACACAGACTTTCCCGCCGGGACGGATCGAATCCAGGGCATTGAGCAGCAGATTGATCACCACCTGTTCGATTTTGGCCCTGTCCGCCGTGATAACGGGCAGAGACGGCGCCGGATCGATCCGGCATGCGGCCTGGATCTTGCGGAATTTCACATCCAGCAGATTCACGCAGAAACGCACCACCTCAGTGATATCCACATCCCCGAAAACCAGGGAAACCGGCTTGGCAAAATCCAGCAGCTGCTGAAGAATGGTCTCCAGTCGCTGAATCTCGGTTTCGGTGATCCGCAGCCGTTTTTCGTCATTGCCGGTGAACCGGTGGTTCTGCCCCAGAATCTGGAGGTTCATTTTAATGGAGGACAATGGATTGCGGATTTCATGGGACAGGGACGCAGTGATCTGCCCAATATAGGCCATGCGCTCCATCTGCCGGTTTTTTTTCTCCAGTTTCACCCGGCGGGTGATATCCCGGACAATGCACAGCACATAATCCCGTCCCTCGAACCGGGAGAGCCGGCATCCCATTTCCGTGGGCAATGCGCGGCCGTCCATGATCAGGCGTCGGTATTCGAATGCGGCCAGAGCGCCCGGATCGGATACATGGTTCCGGGAAACGAGGCGGTGGACTTCCGGACGGTCTTTTGTATGAACCAGGTTCAAAAACGGGGTCATCAGGATCTTTTTGGGATCATTGATCCCGTGCATCCGGCAGAATGCCGGGTTCACAAACGCGATGGTTTCTTGTTCCAGTACCAGATACCCGTCACTGATCTCTTCCACCAGGGTTTTGTATTTGTGCTCGGATTCTTTCAACTGGGCTGTTCTGGCTGCCACATCCTGTTCCAGCCGGACCGCGTATTCCTTGAGGCAGGTTTCATGCATCTTCTGAAAATGGTTGGAAAACCGGTGAATGGTATAGGCCAGGCAGGTATTCACCAGTTCGATATTCCTGCGCAGGCAGGATTTGGGAGATTCTTCCACCAGCACCGGAATAATGAGTATTCTGAAAAGCTCGAATGCTTTTTGCACATCATCCAGGGGAAATCCCGATTCCAACCGGATACTGGTAATCTCATTGATGAACCGGTTAATGGCGGTGTAATCATTTTCAGCCAGGACATGAAAAAACGCATCATAGGCCCGGGCCGTGGTTCTGGCCAGTTCATCCGGATTTCTGGCCGCGTAGTTGTCAGACACTTCTTTGAAGAGCCGGTCCCGCCACTCACGAATAATTCGTTCCCGGTGGCGCATAAGCAGCGCATCCAGTCTGAAACCGGTCAAATTGTCTGCCAAAACCGTTTTCACCGGTGCATCTTTTGCCATGGCACCCTCTTTTTCAGGTTGAAGAACGAAGCTGCCTCTTCATAACAGGTCGGATGCGGTTCGTCAAATCTTCAAACCGGCCGGCCGATTTTCAATACTTTTCTGGCATATTGAATGCTTTTTTTACAGGCTGCCATCTCTTTTTCCCGGGCCACCTCCAGGGAATCTTTTCCCATGTCCCATTCGATCTCAAAGGTGATGCGGTCCGTGGGCGACTGGTCGCGAATGACCTGAAGGGTTTTGAAACAGTCGATATCCCCGTCGCCCAGGGCCACCCCGTGGAACCGGATGCCGAACTGGTCCCGGGTCAGTTTGTGATCGCAGAAATGGTTGCAGAAGGCATAAGGGGCCAGTTTTTCCACGGCCTGCGCCGGATTTTCCAAAACTCCCATGGAGTTCACCGTGTCCACACACGCCCCCACCAGGGGATGGTTCACCTGCTGGATCACCCAGAGGATCTCATCGGCAAAGGTTTCCGTATGGTTTTCCACGGCCAGTTTGATCCCGGTTTTTTCCAGCAGCGGCAGAACGGCAAGAATCTCTTCATGAACATCACACAGCTGCCGCATGACTTTGGGGTGGAAACAGGACCCATACAAAGGCCGGGGCCGCCGGATATCCAGGCTCAGTTTGGCCAGGTCGGCCCCGATCTTATGGGTAATGTCGATCCCTTTTTCCAGGGTGTCAGTGAGCCGGGAATCAAATTCCTCATTTCTGGAGAAATTGTACTCCAGATACAGTCCGTGATCCTGAGCCGCTTCTCTGACCGCTGCCAGGCGGGCGTCGTCCTTGGTTTCCAGGTCGCATCCCGTGATATGCAGCCCATCCAGACCCCATTCCACAGCCAGGTCCATGAGCTGAAACAGATCGATTTCCTTAGGCCGGGGCTCGGCCTGAATCCCCCAGTTCTGTCCCAGGCCCCACAAATGAAGGGTATAGGTGTGAAGTCCCAGTTTCATTCTTTTTTTCATGATATACCTCTTTCTGAGTTTTGTATGGTTGCATCGACTTTGTACAGGATGCTGTAAAGTGCCGGGATGAACAGCAGCGTGATCGTGGTGCCGAACAGTAGGCCCGTCATGATGGATACGGCCATGGGCTGCCACATGTTTCCTCCGCCCAGATACAGGGGGATGAGCCCCAAAACGGTTGTCAGGGTGGTCAGCAAAATGGGTCTGAACCGCTGGCGGCAGGCCTCCACCACGGCATGGGCCGGGGAACGGTTGAGTTCGCTTTGTTCAATGTCGATCCGGTCAATGAGCACAATGGCATTGTTGATCACGATACCGGCCAGGGAAATCACCCCCAGAAACGCCATGAACCCGAAGTAGGACCGGAACGCGATCAGACCGATGACCACACCGGTAATGCCTAAGGGAATGGTGGTGAGCACCATAAAGGTCTTTCGCATGGAATTGAACTGAAAAATCAGCAGAAACAGGATAATACATCCGGACAGCGGCAGATACCGGGTCACGGCCGCCATGTTTTCCTGGGTATTTTCCGCATCCCCTCCCAGTTCATACCGATAGCCCGGGGGCCAGTCTCCGGACTGATCGTCCAGCCAGGCCTGGATATCTGCAGTGACCTCTCTGGCCGTGCTGCCGGGCCTGAGTTCACTGGTGACCGTGATACTCCGGGAAAGATCGTAATGCATGATCTTGGCGTAATCCCAATGGGGCACGATCCGGGCCACCTGGCTCAAAGGCACTGCCTTGCCCGTGGACTGGACAAACACATTGGTATTTTCCAGATCCTGAAGGGCCTGGGAGGAAAAATACCGGCTGCGCATGAGAATGGGCAGGCTGTCCTGGCCTTCCCTGAAGGTACCGGCCTGGAAACCGGACAACCCGGTCTGGAGACTGATGGCGATATCCTCATGGGTCACACCGGATTTTCTCGCCTTGTTCGCATCAATATCTATGATAAATTTCAATAATTTGGGACCCCAGTCATCCATAATGTTTTTGGTACCGGCAATCTGCCCCAATGCATCTTTGGTCTGGGTGCCAAGGGCGTAGAGCATATCCTGATCGGTTCCGAAAATGCGGATTTCCACAGGGGTCCCGCCGCCGCCCTGCCCCAGCAAAGACACTTTGATGTCTGCTTCGGGAAAGGTATTGAAGCAGAAATCGTCCAGGTGCTGGATAATCCATCCGTTGTCCTCGCCGCTGCTGGTATTGATCAGAATATGCGCATAGCTGGAATTGGCTTCATCCGGTGAATAGCCCAGATCATAGGACTGGGGTCCCTCTCCGATAAAAGAGGACCAGTCCGTGATGCCTTTGGTTTTTTCAGAACCTGTTTTCAACTCAGAACCCATATAGGCTTCAATCGCCTGGACCACCGCGGCGGTTTTTTCGATTTTCGTACCCAAAGGCAGGTTGATATCCATGGTGATCATGTTCCGGTCACTGTCCGGAAAAAAAATAAAAGGCAGTATCCCGAAACCGATCAAAGAAACGAAAAAGACCGCCACCATGGACACGACAAACACGCGCTTCCATTTCAGGACCTGTTTCAAAACAAAAATATAGCCTTTGTTCAGATAATCAAACACAGAAGATTTATCCGTTTTTTTCCGCTTTATTTTGATGATATGATACGCCAGCAGCGGAATGATGGTCAGGCTGATGAGCCAGGAAGATATCAGGGCAAAGGAGATGACCACGAAAAGCGGTCCCATGATATCTCCCATGGCGGATTCCGCCAGATAAAAGGACAGAAAAGCCGCCGCCGTGGTCAGTGTGGAGATGAGCAAAGGCACCATCAGCTCTTTGCAGGTTTCCACGGCTGCGGTCATCCGGTCCCGGCCGGATTCCATTTTCACGATAATGGATTCGGAGATGACAATGGCGTTGTCCACCATCATTCCCAGGGCCATGATCAGAGCCGCCAGAGTCACCTGGTTCAGCCCCATGTGAATCACGCCCATGAGCAGCAGGGTCATGACGGTGACCAGAGGAATCAGGCCGGCAACCACCAGGCCGGTCCGCAGTCCCAGGAAAATCAGCATCACGGCCATGACGATGGTGATACTCTGATACAGGTTACCCACAAAATCCTCAATGGATTTTTCCACATACCTGTCCAGGGATGCCAGGCGGACCACTTCCAGGCCCAGGGGCAGACGGCGGTTGTATTCAGCGATTCTTTCATCCACCATTTTTCCCAGATTGATGATATTGGCTTCTTTCTTGAGAGAAACCGCCAGAGAAATCGCTTTTTTGCCGTTGACCCGCACCAGTGCCGTGGCCGGAGTTTTATAGGTTTTTCTGATCTGGGTAATGGATTCCAGATACACCGCTTCCCCCTGGTCGCCCACGGGAATGATCGTTTGTTTCAACGCCTCGATATCATCGAAATTGCCGGTGGGTTCAAGAATCAGCCGTTTGTCCCCCACATTGATTTCACCCCCGGAATCCAGGATATTGGTCTCGCGGATAATCTGCCTGAGTTTTTCCACGGTCAGGCCGTATTCACTGAGCCGGGCCGGGTCGAACTCTACCACCACCTGCTGGTCCTGAACCCCGCTCAGCGTCACTTTGGCCGAATCCGGCAGGGCGATCAAATCGTCTTTGATCCGTTTGGCCACATCTTCCATCTGCGCATAGGAAAACCCGTCGGATATCAACCCGATGTTGATCCCGTAAACCACGCCCACATCATCGTCCTGCAGATCAGGGACCACGCCTTCGGGCAGACTGGTCATGCTGTCCAGATTCCGCCGCAGTTTATCCCAGATCGCTTGAAGATCCTCCTGTTTCACCGCATCTTTAAGGGTGACGGAAACAACGGAAAGACCGGTCCGGGACTGGGATGTGACGGTTTTGACTTCAGGAATTTCCTGGACCTCTTCCTCGATATTCTTGCTCACCAGAAGCTCCACCCGCTGGGGGTTGGCACCCGGGAAACTTGAGACAATCGTGGCCACCCGCACCACATAGGGCGGCATGCTGTCCCTGGGAAGGCTTTGATACATGGAAAGCCCCAGCAGGATTATAATCCCCAGCAGGCTCAATGAAATACGATTTTTAGTGATGGCAAATGCGGTAAGATTCATGGGTCAGGTTACCAGTCGTTGGCGGCATCGTCCATCAGGGTCACGGCCATGCCGTCCAGAAGCAGTTGAAGTCCGGAGATTGCCACGCGGTCCCCCGGGGCCAGTCCGCTTTCCACCCGGAAGCCTTCTTCCGTGAGCGGGCCCAGCGTAATGGTTTGTTTCCGGGCCGTCCACCGGCTGTCCGGACCTTTTTCAAGCACAAAGACAAACGGCCGTCCCTGTTCTTCTCCCACCCCGTCCGGGGGCATGTAAAGACCGGTCTGTTCCGGGGTTCCGCCGAAATCCAGCCGGACCTCGGCGGCCATGCCCGGCCGCAGCCGGTCATCTTCGGACAGGACGGCCACAGTGACGGGATAGGTCGGTTTATCCGTGCTGCCGTAAGACACTTCAGTCACACGGCCGGAAAACGCTTCCCGGGCCAGGGCGGGAAAGGTGATACGGCAAGGCATGCCGGCCCGGATATCGGCAATGTAACGGTCTGAAACCTCCAGTTTGACCTCCATCTTGCCCAGATTGCTGAGGGTCAGCACCGGGCTTCCCGGGGATATTTCCTCATTTTCATCCACCGCAAGGTTGTTGACAATACCGTCAAAAGGAGCAAGCAAACGGGTGTACAACAACTGATTTTCAGCGGCCCGAAGCTTGCTGGTTTCCATGGTGATTTTGGATTGTGCTGCCTGATTCTGGGCCAGAGCGGTTTCATAATCGCCTCTGGCCTGCTCGAATTCACTCAAAGACACACTGTCGTTTTCATAGAGTTTCTGGATTCGGTCATAGTTTGACCGGGTGGTGTAAACACGGGTCTGGGCGGACTTGGCATCGGCCTGAGCCGATTTAAGACCGGCCCGGGCCGATGCCAGGTCAATCTTGAAATCGGTTTCATCCAGCCGGGCCAGCAGGGTCCCGGTGGCTACCCGGTCTCCTAAGTTGACGGGAATGCTGGTAATGGTGCCGGCCACCTTGAAACTGAGTATCGCCTGGCGGTCGGCCGCAGCCGTCCCCATGAAGCGCTGGCTTAAGGTCTGGGTCCTTGTTTCCAGTTCGATGGACCGGACCGGCCGGACCGGTATTTCCTTGTCCGTTTCCGTCACGTCATTTCCACCGCATCCGGCGGAAATCAGGATTAAACAGGTCAGAACGGTGAATACCATCTGTTTCATGATTGTTTCCTGTGGTTATTGGCTCTGGGGGGTTGTTGCCATAAAATGATGCAGCCGGTCGAAAAAAGCCTGTTTTTCCTCCAAAGGATCCAGAAAATGGAAACGTCCGATGGCCCGTTCCATTTCCAGAAAATCCAGGACAAACTGATATTTTGCCGATGCCGCGGCATGTTCACTGCTGACCTTGTCATTCTGGGCATCGATGAGGTCTGTCACTGAATTGCGCCCCTGGGCATATCCGGCCTGGACAATTTCAAAACTTTTTTGCGCAGCGGCAAGCCGCTTTTCCGACAACGCGATTTCACGGACCGACACGGTGGCGGTCTCCATGCTGGATCGGACATCCAGATAAAACCGGTTGCGCAGATTTTTTTCTTCCATGTGCAGGCGGTCGAGCTGATACCGGCTCTGGGCCAGGTCTTTTTTATGAGCACCCCCGGTAAAAATCGGCCAGGATGCCGTCAGGGAGATGGACCAGGGATGATCAAGATCCGAAGGGGTTTTCTGCCGGGCATCATATTCTCCCAGCACTTTGTCCACCGATCCCTGCAAACTGATATCCGGCAGAAACAATGCCCGCTTTCGGTTCAGCACCTGCCGTTTTTGGGAACGGATATTCGCCTGGATCTGTTTGAGCTCAGGCAGGTTCCGGTCTGCTTCGGCAATCAGGAAATCACTGAACCGCCGGGCCTGTTTGACGTTTTCCAGCAACCGGTAAACGGTTGGATCCGTGATCATCAATTCGATGCCCTTGTCCGGGCCGATGTCCGCCAGGGTGAACTTCCGGGTGATGGGACGGTCCAGAACCCGGTTCAGGTTCATGCGCGCCAGCTGCAAATCCCGGAATGCGTCATTGAACCGGATCTGGTTGGCGGCTTTCTCACTTTCCCACCGGCTGACCTCGGATGCGTCCACAGACCCCACGGCCGCTTTGGTTAACGCAATTTCAAGGTTTTTCCGGGTCACATCCAGGTTATTACTCTGAATGGTATGGGTGCTCATGGCAAACAGCAGGTTGATATAGGCATGGGCCGCCGTCACAACCGTGTCCAGGGTCACGGCCTTTTCCTGGTACTGCTGGGATTCAATCATAATTCTTTGAATGGCACGATCGGCCAGCACATCATCGGAAAAAACAACCTGTTTCACGTGGGTTGAGGCCGCCAGGGTGGACTGGGCCGGATGGGTCTGGGCCACATCCACCTGGTTTTCATCGATACGGGTCAGATCTGCGGACAAACTGACCTGGGGCAGAAGGGCCGCGTCCGCCTTGCCGGATTCCGCCTCCTGAATAAGGGTATCGGTCCGGACCGCCAGCAGATCCAGATTCCGCTCCAGGGCTTCGAGAATCACACCCTTGAGTTGCAGGGTCAAATCCTGGCCGCGTTTATCCATGTTCAGGAGCCGGACATCTTCCAGGGCGGCCCAGGCGGGAAAATAATCGATTTTTTCCAGGGTTTCCACATTGATCACAAAATTGTCCGTATAGGTGGTTGCGGATACGGGCAGGGAACCGGGGTCCTGTCCTTCAAGGATTTTCAGTACATTGATGGCAATCCGCCGGGACAATGCCTCTAAATTATGATCCGGCGCAATGGCGGCCATGGCACCCATGCGGACATGTTTTTCTCCCATCAAAGCGAACGAGGGCAATTTCCGGTCGTTGATCGCCTGGATGACCCGGGCCATCCGATGGTCCTGGTTTTCGGAAAACAGCGGCAGCAGATACACGGCATCCACATTTAAAGGAATTTCCGGGATATTTTTTGTCATGGATCCGGGATCGATTTCGATAATCGAAAGCGTTGACTGCGGCGCCACCGCCTGCACGGTTTGTTCCAGATAGCGCCGCACAGAGCGTGACATGGCGGGCTGAAGTACGGGAAGCAGCACACCTAAGTGGGTATAGTCATACAAAGATTTAAAAACCGTCAGATCTTTTTTCACATTAAAGGTGGATTCGATGTAATTGAAATTTTTGACCCCGGTGGTATTCTCGGCAGTGATGGGAAGGCCCTGGAGGCTGCGGTCCAGAACCCCGGCGGCGATGACCGGTTTCTGAAACTGCTTCAGATCGGTGAGCATGGCGGATACGGCATATCCCATTCCGATGATGCAGTCAATTGTATCATCTGCCATCAGGGTGGAAAGGATTTTTTCAGCTTCTTTCGAAACAAGGGGATCGATGTTTTGGCGCAGGAAATCAACCCCTCCCCGGCCGTCCATCAGCACATTTATCTCATTGATCACCTGGTTTTGAAAATCATTCTCTTCCATCACCTCGCTGATGACCGCCACCCGGGGTTTGGCCGGCGACACGGCAGGCAGTAAAAAAAGAAACCCGGCCACAGCCGCTGCCACAACGCATTTAATGTTCATAAATCACATGTTTCATTTTTTATTCAACACCTGACTAAAAATTTGCGGAACCCTATCATATTTGGCCGTGTGCCGACAACAACTTAAATTAAAAACTCGCCCCGGAATTTAACCGGGATCGAATCATTTTTCAAAATCCCGGCATTAGATTTTTTTTTGGTGTATACCTCTTGTCAGACAATTTTAAAAACGATAGAGTTTATAACAGGTTCAGGCAATTTTCAAAAAGATGCCATGACCCGGCCAAAGTTTTCAAGCAAAGAAACAGGAGGTATTGTATGCGATATCTGCTGCTGATCTGCCTGGTTCTCTTTCCATCCACGGTATCCGGATTCACCTGGTCTGATACTCCCAGAGAAAAAAAAGTGCTGATTGCCAATGCTGCCGGCCTGGCCGCCATTACCGGGTGGGGCGTTGCCAACTGGGATTATTTTTCCACCACCCCGTCTGCAAAAAAAGAGGGCTGGTTTTCCGGCAATACCAAAGAAGGCGGGGCGGATAAACTGGGGCATTTTTATACCAGCTATGCCCTGTCCCATTTTCTGGGACACACTTACGAAAATTGGGGATATTCCCAGCTTCAGGGCCTTAAACTGGGCGCGTTGTCCGCTTTTGCCATGATGAACGGCATGGAGCTGGGAGATTCTTTTTCCGATTACGGGTTCTCCTATGAAGATTTCACCATGAATGCCCTGGGATGTGCGGCGGCTTATTTTATCGGTTCCCGGCCTGAACTGGCAGAAAAAATTGATTTCCGGGTGGAGTACCGGCCCCGGTTCGACACCATGGACGTGTTTACCGATTATGACCATCTGAAATTTCTGACTGCTTTGAAACTGAGCGGATTCGACCGGATCACCCATCCTGTGCTCAAATATCTGGAACTGCACTTAGGTTACTACGCCCGGGGGTTCGAACACGGAGCCGCCCCGGAACGGACACTTTATGTGGGTATCGGGATCAACCTTTCCAGCATTTTGGACGGTTTTTCTCTCAAAAAACTGTCCACCCTGACCCGGTTCATTCAGGTGCCGTATTCCTATGTTGAACTGGACAAATCGCTGTAACACATATTCCCTTTGCCGGGTGAATAAAAAACGGTATACTCTTGGTTGATAACAACCCAAATTGAAAAGGAGATTCCCATGTTCAAAAAAGCCGTGCTCATCATGTGCCTCACTTTCCTGACGCTTACAGGGTCATTTGCCGTCTGTGCCGCACCGGTCCATGCTGAATCGTTTTCAGCGGATATTGTCACTGAAATGGATTCCGGCAATGTCACCGGAAAGCTGTATTTCAAAAACTCAGAAGTGACCCGCACCGAAATGATGGGAATGATCAACATCATAAAATACCCACAGATGTATCAGCTCTTTTCCGGCACAAAGAAATACCATGTGTCGGATGTGACCGATCTTGACACAGAAGATCCCATGGCCGGGGTGTCCGATTTCGACGCCTGGGCAAAGGAGAATGATCTTGAAAAAACCGGAACCGAATCCATTGAAGGGTTTGCCTGTGATATCTATGAAGGCGCCATTGAAGTGGATGAAGAGACCGGGGAAACCGCACCCGTCAAAATCTGGCTTTCCCGGAAACTCCAATATCCTTTGAAAACGGAAACCTTGATGCCTTCCCCGGTCGGCAGGGTTCAAAGTCATGTGAAAAACATCAAAACCGGCAACCAGCCGGAACATCTGTTCGACATACCGGACGGTTATACCAGATCCGCCACCATGGAACAGGCCATGGGGATGCCTGCCATGGGACAGTTTTCCGAGGGTCAGATGCCGTCGGCGGAACAGATGGATGAAATGATGAAACAGGTACAGGACATGATGAAAAACATGCAACAGGAATAACACCAAGGAGGCTGTCATGAGAATCATACCCAAGAAAATCCTGTGCGCCGTAGATTTCAGTGAATTCACCAATCTGACCCTGTCCTACGGCCAGGCCCTGGCCAGAGAATTTGAGGCGCATCTCACCGTGTGCCATGTGGTAACCAACATGGTGCTGATGTCCTCTGCCGGCCAGGCGTATATCGCGTCTGAGAAAATCGAGGCGGAACGGCGGCAGGATGCCGCATCCCGGCTGGAAGACATTGCCAAAACCCTGGACATGGACTGTGACACCCTGGTCACCACAGGGCATCCGGCCGATGAACTCGCCCGGATTGCGGAAGAGACCGGCGCGGACATGGTGGTGGCCGCCACCCACGGCGGATCCGGCGTGAAACGGTTTCTGGTGGGATCGGTCACGGACCGGCTGGTGAAAACCCTGTCCTGTCCCGTGCTGGTCCTTCACGGCAAAGCCGAGCCGGATGTCCTGCCCGGAGATCGGAAAAAACTGTTGAACCGGATTTTGGTGGGATGCGATTTTTCCCCGGATTCCAGTCTGGCGTTTCAGTACGGCCTGAGTCTGGCCCAGGAGTTTGAAACCCAGCTGTATCTGGCCCATGTGGTCCGGCCCACGGAACATGTGGAATTTTCCAGTGCCGACTATATCAAGGTTCAGGAAGGCGACTACCTGGGCTGGAACCGGTCGGATTACCTGGGCCTCACCCGGCAGGCCAATGACCCGGATGAACAGCGCAATGACGCGCTGCGGAAAAGGCTGGAACGGCAGCTGGCCCGGATGGTGCCCGAAGAAAGCCGGCACTGGTGCACACCTGTGACCGCCGTACTGCAGGGAGAACCGTACCAGGAACTGCTGACATTTGCCCAAAAAAATCAGGTGGACTTAATCGTTTTAGGGGTCAGGGGCCACAGCCTGCTGGAAAAATTTCTGGTGGGATCCACCACGGACCGGGTGATCAGCCGATCCGACTGCCCGGTGCTGGCGGTCCGGCAGACCGATACGGACACCTGAATAAAAAAACATGTTATTTTTGCGCCAGGCATGATATATCTGCACAGAAAACATAACAACGAATGAACATATATGTATATCTAAAGGAGTTATATCATGCCTAGTTTTACCCCCAACGGACTTCCCCTTCTCATCGGCAGCCTGCCGCTGGAAGATCACGCCAACGCTCTGGATCTGGTGTTTGCCCACACCCCGGAGGTGCCTCTGTGGGTCCAGCTGCCCAAATTCAAGGAAGAAGGAATGGTCCGGCAATTCATGTACGGACTTCCGGGTGTGGCGGAAAAAAAAGACACCTGGTTTATCGACACCAAAGACCCGAAATTCGACGAAGCATTTGTCCAGTTTTTTGAAGACTATCTTTCCTTATCCGAACCGGATGCGGATTTTCAGGCATCCCGGTTCGCGTTCACCCCTTTGACCGGCAAGGGATTTTTCCATTTTCTGGAACGGGTGGACAGAGATCCCGGCCGGTTTGCCGCGCTCAAAGGCCAGGTCACCGGGCCTGTCACCTTCTGCACCGCAGTCAAGGATGAGGCGGAGCGCGATATTTTCTACAATGACCAGTTGCGGGATGCGGCTGTGAAACGCCTGGCCATGAATGCGAAATGGCAGGCAAAAGAGTTTGCCAAACGGGGCGCCACCCCCATTGTTTTTCTGGATGAACCGGCTCTGGCCGGATTCGGCACCTCGGCCTACATCACCATCACCCGGGCCGATGTCCAGGGCTGCATCGATGAAATCGCCCAGGAGATCCATGCGGAAAACGGTCTGACCGGGGTTCATGTGTGCGCCAACACCGAATGGGACCTGCTGCTGGACAGCACCATCGACATCATCTCCTTTGATGCGTTTTCCTATTTTGACAATTTTATTTTATATCCCCAGGCCATCAAAACGTTTCTGGGCAAAGGCGGTATCCTGGCCTGGGGCATTGTGCCCACAGGAGATGCCGACCTGATCGCGCAACAGACCAGTGAGGGATTGACTGAAAAACTGGCCGGCCAGATCCGGCAGGTCGCTGCCCTTGGCATCCCCGAAGAAAAGGTCCTAGCCCAGTCCTTTGTGACCCCCAGTTGCGGCACCGGGTCTCTGGACCCGGCATCCGCCACAAGGGTGCTGGAACTCACCAGGGCTGTGTCTGAAAAAATCCGGGCCCGGCAGAACGGATAGATCTCATCCCGGGTATCAGGTATTTTTCCATACCTGATACCCGGCACCTGACACCCGATCCCTACCCCTTGTTTTCCCGGAGCGCTTCCGCTCTGAAATCCCCTTTTTCCCGTTCATAGACCTCAAAATACCTGGGATAGGCCTGTTTCATGGCGGCCAGGGCCCGGTCCCAGGGCAGGTCATCAAAACTGCCGTGTTCGGTCACATATTCCATGTGCCGGTTGCCCAAATTGTCAAAGGGATGAAAAATGGAATCACAGGTCCCGTCAAATTCCAGAGGCTTGACATTGAACGCTTCGCACAGGCTTAAATTAAATGCCGGGGTGGCCTTGACCCATTTGCCGTCCAGATGAATTTCCGTAAACCCGTGCCACACAAACAGATCGGTTTGCATCAACGCCTTGAGCCGCTCGGTGTTCAGATGGTTTTTCACATCGGCAAACCCCAGCCGGGCCGGAATCCGCTGACTTCGAAGACAGGCGGCCAGCAGCACGGCCTTGGCCACGCAATACCCTTGTTTTTTCGCCAGAACCGCACTGGCTTTCATGCTGTCTTTCACCGGTTCAATGCTGTAAGGGTTGTACCGGATCAAATCCCGCACCGCGTAATACAGGCTGACAGCCCTTTCTTTGTCGGTGGTACCGGTCCCGGCATGTTTATTTGAAAATGCAATGATATCCGGATGATCCTTGTCGATAAAATAGGTGGCGGACAGACTGGCGGACATGGGCACTCCTTTCCCGGGGGATTGATATTTTTTGAACACCCCCTTGTGTATACCTCATGAAACCGGAAAAAATCAATGTCCGTTTTTGCTCCGGCGGATCAGCCGTGTGTGGCGGCACCTGCGGGTATGATTAAATAATATGCTTGATTTTTACATTCAGTCTGTTAACTATTTGTTTTGGCCCGCATAGCCGGGGTCAATATAATGGGATTAAACAATAGCGTCAGGGCGGTTTTTGAGACAATGATTATTACCAGAATTTTGTGTTGCTGGGTTGCCGCGGCAATGATTTTTATTCTGCCGATGGCTCGTGCGGCAGAAAACGTTGCTTTAGATACTTCAGCAAAGATACCGGTCACACTGATGCTCCAGTGGACCCATCAGGCCCAGTTCGCCGGATATTACATGGCACTGGAAAAAGGCATCTATGCGGACCATGGCCTGGATGTGACCATTCTGCGTGGCGGACCGGACCGGGATCAGGGCGAATATCTGCGTGACGGCCGCGCGGATTTTGCCACCCGCTGGCTGGCGTCCGCCTTGAAGGACGTATCAAACGGGATTTTTGTCCGCAATATCGCCCAGATCATCAATCGGTCGAATATGGTTCTGATCGTCTGGAAAGACAGCGGCGTTGCCGGCGTTCATGATCTTGACGGGCGCCGAGTGGGGGTATGGCAGGGACAGTTCCGTCCGCCGTTTATGGCGTTTTTCCAGGCCCATGACATTCAGCCTCAGATCATCCAGCAGAATTATTCCATCAACCTGTTTTTACAGCGCGGCGTGGTTGCATGTACGGCCATGTACTACAACGAATATCACATGATGTTTCAGGCCGGCATCGACATGGAGGAATTGATGGTTTTTTCCCTGGCATCCATTGATACGCCTTTTCCGGAAGATGGCATCTATTGTTTACAAAAAACCCTTGAAAACCGTCCGGCCGCCTGCCGGGCCATGGCCGCTGCCTCCCTTGAAGGCTGGAAATATGCGGCAGCCCATCCGGAAGAAACCCTTGATATTGTGATGCAATACGCCCGGGGGACCAAAGTACCGGCCAATCGGCCGCACATGCGCTGGATGCTGACCGTCGTGCTGTCCTCGATCTTTCCCGAGTACGTCGGCGACTGGACGGTTGGGCGCCTCTCCAAAGAGGATTATTCCCGGTCCGTTGATCTGTTGATGGCGCATCAAATGATCACGGACGCCCCGTCTTTTGAGGAGTTTGTCCATGTTCCGTAAGATACGCATTGCACCGCGCATGGCCCTGATGATCATTATCGGTGCCGGCGGCATACTGGGGACGGTGATCGGATATAATTACGTTTCCGCCCGGGGTCTCCTGCTGGAGGAACTGCAGCAAAAATCCAACCATCTGGCCCGGGCCACTGCCTTCCGCATTGAGGTGACAGGGTATGCCGTGGAAAAGGTGGTACAATCGGCTGCCTTCATGTTGACGGAAAACGAGCATACTGTCGCACAACAGTACGACCTGCTGGAAAACCTGGTGGCGGATAATCCGGAAATATTCGGCGCAGCCATTGCGCCCTGGCCCAAAGGTGAAGCCCCTTATGTATGGCGCGCCGCACCGCCGGCCCAAAAGCTTTTGCGCGGTGATTTAAACGAGGAAGGGTACCAGTATGATGTATGGGACTGGTTTGCCCTGCCCCGGGACCTGAAACGCATGATCTGGACGGAGCCGTATTTTGATGAAGGCGGGGGCAATGCCCTCATGGTCACCCGGGCCGCGCCGGTATGGGATGCTGAGGATGAATTCACCGGTGTGATTACAAGTGATGTCTCTTTGGAATGGTTGCGGGAAATGCTGGCACAGTTACCCGTGGGCCGCTCCGGATATGCGTTTCTCGTGTCCGCCACAGGCGTGATTATTTCTCATCCGGCCGGGGATTTGATCATGAATGAAAGTATTTTCAGTCTGGCCGAGGCGCGTGGCTCGGAAAATCTGCGCAGAATCGGTCAACGGATGATCCAGGGTGAAACAGGGTTTGTGTTCTTTGACGGATTGACGGATACAAAACCGGCCTGGCTGGCTTTTTCGCCCGTGCCCAGCACGGGATGGTCCGTGGGGCTGGTGTTTCCTGAAAATGAATTGCTGGGGGTGGTCTTTGATTTCAGCCGCAATACCCTGTTTTTCGGCGCAGCCGGGTTTGCCCTGCTGCTGATGTTATCATTATTGATTGCCCGCTCCATATCCCGTCCTTTGCAACAGTTGGAAGCCGGCGCCCGCACCCTGGCCACGGGGAATCTTGACGTCTCTTTACCGGTTGTCACCGGCAAAGATGAGGTGGCGGGACTGGCCAATGCGTTTGAATCCATGCGCAACGATCTCAAGCGCTACATGATCGATCTGGCACAAACCACCGCAGCCAAGGAGCGGATTGAAAGTGAAATGCAGATTGCCAGAGATATCCAGATGAGCCTGGTGCCCCATACGTTTCCGCCGTTTCCCAACCGGAACGACATGGAGATTTACGCGATTCTCGAACCGGCCCGGGAGATCGGCGGTGATTTTTACGATTTCTATATGATCGATGAAGATGAACTCTGTCTGGTCGTGGGAGATGTCTCCGGCAAAGGCGTGCCGGCCGCTCTGTTCATGGCGGTCACCCGCACGTTCCTGCGCTCGATCTGGCAGGAGGAACACAGTCCGGCAGCCACCATGACGCGGCTGAACCGGGAGCTGGTCCGGGACAATGACTCCTGTATGTTCGTGACCCTGTTCTGCGCCCGGATCAACCTGACCACCGGACATTGTGTCTACGCCAACGGCGGGCACAACCCGCCTTTTCTGCTGCATGCCGGCAAACCAGCCATGGCACCGCCGACCGTCAAAGGAGTGGTGGTGGGCGGCATGCCGGATTTCACTTTCGGTGAGGGCGAGTTGTTCTTTGCACCGGGGGACGCGATATTCATCTATACGGACGGAGTGACCGAAGCCATGAATCCTGAAAACGCATTGTCCGGCGATGCCTGGACACGGGCGCAGATTGAAAAATACCGGGATCTTGACTGCAACGGCATGGTGGAAGCCATGCGCAAAGCCCTGGCAGATTACACCCGTGGCGCCGAACAGTCGGATGATATCACCATGCTGGCATTTCGAAGGGGGTAACCAACTCAGGTGGCCAGCAGCACCTCATCATTTTCAAACGCTTTTTTCCGGATGTCTGCAAACATCTGAATCAGGGCCTCCCGGGTGAGGTCCTGTTTTTCCTGGCCCCTGACATCCACGATGATCTCTCCGGCATCCATCATGATCAGGCGGTTGCCGAATGCAATGGCATGGTTCATGTTGTGGGTGACCATGAGCGTGGTCAAAGACCGTTCCTGGATGACCTGCCGGGTCTGCTCCATGACCATGGCCGCGTTGCTGGGGTCCAGCGCTGCCGTGTGTTCGTCCAGAAGCAGGATATCCGGCCCGGACAGGACCGTCATCAACAACGTCAACGCCTGGCGCTGGCCGCCGGACAACGAGGAGACATTCACCTTCATGCGGGTCTCCAGTCCCATGTCCAGGGTTTTGACCTGGCCGGCGAATTTCCGGCGCATGCCCCGGTTCAGACTGATTTTGGGCCACCGGAACCCTTTTTGGGCCGTGATCATCATGTTGTCTTCAATGGTCATGTTGGAGGCGGTACCGGCCAGCGGATCCTGAAAAATCCGGCCGATGTGCATGGCCCGGCGGTACTCCGGCTCAAACGTCACCTTCCGTCCCTTGATCCGGATCTCACCGGCACTGGGAAACACGGCCCCGGAGATCAGGTTGAACAGCGTGGTTTTACCGGCCCCGTTGCTGCCGATAATGGTGATGAAATCCCCGGGTTCCACGGTCAAAGACAGGTCCCGGATCACGGTTTTCTCCCCCGGGGTCCCGGGATTGAAGGTCTTGGTGATCCCATCCAGTTGAATCATGCATCCCCCTTTGCTCTGAGACGTTTATAATTGGAAACCGCCAGGGAAATGATGATCAGCAACCCGGTGATCAGCTTCAGGTCGTTGGGGGTCATATTGATATAATACCCATAGTACCGGCCCAGGTACATGATGGCCTTGAACAGGATCGCCCCCAGCACCACCCGGAGGGTCAACGCCCAGATCCGGTTGGATTTGATGAGAAACTCCCCGAGCATGACCGAGGCCAGGCCCGACACCACAATGCCCTGGCCCAGGTTGACATCGGCAAAACCCTGGTACTGAGCGGCAAACGCGCCGGACAACGCCACCAGGCCGTTGGAAAGCCCCACACCGATCAGCTTGAGCGTGGCCGGATTCACACCCTGGACCCGGACCATCTGCTCGTTGTTGCCAAGCGCCCCGAACACCAAACCTAAGTCTGTGAGAAAAAACAGGTCCAGGGCCAGCTTCAGGCCCAGCACCACCAGGATGAAAAAGATCAGCGAGGCGATCTCCGGAGACAGAATCCCCTCACACGCGCTCTGGACCCGGGTCAGGAGGGTGTCCACCCGGAGCAGGGGCAGGTTGGCCCGGTTGGACAGGATCCGGATGTTCACGGAATACAGCATGGTCATGGTGAGAATACCTGCCAGCAGATGAGGCACCTTGAGCTTGTTGTGAATGGCTGCCGTGACAAACCCGGCACTGATCCCGCCGCAAAACGCCAGAACCAGACCGTTCAGAGGATGTACCCCGGCATGGAGGCTGGTGGCCATGATCACGGCCCCCATGGGAAACGATCCGTCCACGGTCAGGTCGGGAAAATCCAGAATCCGGAAGGTGAAAAACACCCCCAGGGCCATGATGGCGTAAATCAGGCCTTCGACAAAAATACCTTCAATCATTCAGATCGCCTGCTACCGGACGGTGAGCTGACCGTTTTCGATCACCTTGTTGGCTGTATCCAGAATCTCTTCAGGAATTATCAATCCCAGTTTCTGGGCCACATCCAGATTGATCAGCAGGTCCACGTCCCCGGGTTCGGTCATGTACACGGTCGGGATGTCCACCGGATCCGCCCCTTCCAGGATATCCGCGGCCAGCCGCCCGGTGACCCGGCCCATCTTGTAATAGTCAAATCCCCAGGCCGCCAGGACATCGTTGGTCTCGGCCGAACTGGGATCTGCAGACATGACCGGGATGTTGTGGCGCATGGCCACCTGGGTCACAGCGGCCAGCGCGGAAAAAATGGTATTGTCATTGCTCAGGTAAATGCCGTCCACCCGGGATGCAATGGTCTGAACCGCCTGTTTGACCTCGGCGGAATTGGTCACCGTGGTTTCCACAAATTCAATACCCAGATCCTTGCACACCTGCCGGGCGATATCGGCCAGGGCCACGGCATTGGCCTCGCTGGAACAGTACACATGGCCCAGTCGGGTCAAGGGCTTGATTTGGTTGAGCAGCAGGATCTGTTCTTTCACCGGGGTCATGTCCGACGTGCCTGTCACGCCTTTTTCCCCTTTTTTGACCGATGCCACCAGCCCGGCCCCTTCAGGATCGGTCACGGCACAGAACAGGACCGGCCGGTCCTTGATGGTGTTCACCAGGGCCTGGGCCGTGGGCGTGGCAATGCCCACGGCAATATCCACGTTTTCCGCTTTGAATTTCTGGGCAATGGATGCGGCCGTGGACATCTCACCGTTGGCATTCTGAAGATCAAACCGGGCCTGGGGGAACCGTTCTTTCACCCCGTCCTGCACCCCCTGCTCCAGGGCATCCAGAGCCGGATGGGCCACGATCTTGGAAATCCCAATCAGCACATCCTCCTCGGCCTGGGCCTGGGAAAAAGCGATCAGCCCCACTACAAGGCCCGCAACGATCAAACTTATCAATTTTTTCATGGTATTCTTCCCTTTTTTAAAAATAATTGCGCAGACCGGCGTTTTTCCGGTCATGCAAAAATTGAATCTCAAATGGTTTCTCACCGATGCTGCGTGCCTATTTTATACCGGCACCCCAAAAAAGCAAGGCACAAATCCCCACTCACTGAAGCCTGCTGATCGGCATCACGTTGTTCAACGGCTTTCATCATCAGCGCGGTTTTCGGGAATCTGATTTCAGTGCATAGTGTGTCATGACCTTTGTCAGCTGCTGTTTCAAGCTCTCTTGTGCCGGCCTTGACTGCTCAAATACCTCCGGGGCCCTGTAAAACTCCAGAGCCCGGATATCCTTCACCGGGGGGGCTATATAAATGTCAGGTTCGTGATGCCGGCGTTTCTCGTTCATGATCGCAGCCTGCATGACCTTGACGGAATTGAAAACCGTTTCAAAATATCCGGGCACACCGGATGATGGTTGTGTGCGTTCACCGATGACATCAATGCCGATGACAATATCACAATGGTCTATCAAAAGATCATAAGGCACGGGATTGCACGTGCCTCCGTCGATCAGAACCCGGTCATCCCGCCGCACCGGTTCAAACACCCCGGGAATCGCCATGCTGGCGTTGATGGCAGATACCAGATCCCCGGATGTCAGCACCACCTGTTCTCTGGTCCACAGATCCGCGGCCACGATATGCATGGGAATCTCCAGTTCTTCAAACGCCTTTTTCTTCAAAGTCTCGGACATGAATGCCAGGAATCCGTCCGCACTTAACAGTCCCCCGCTGCCCAGTTCGATTTCCACAAAATTGATCCATTCCAGTGTGCGCCCTTCGAAAATCCGGTTCAACGTCTTTTCCTGATGTGACAGCACAAACCGCTCCACAAGTTCCCGGATCTCTTTTCCGGACATACCGGCCGCATACAGGGATCCTACAATCGCACCGATGCTGCTGCCGGCAATGCGGGCCACCCGGATTCCCATCTTATCCAGGGTCTCAAGCATCAAAATATGGGCCAGTCCGTTGGCCCCGCCGGCTCCCAGAGCGATCCCGACGGACGGCGATTCAGGCGTCACCCCTCCGGTCCCGGTCGGGTTATCCGTCTCCCCGGCCATGGCCGCCCCTGCCCTTTTCAGCAGAGAAATTCCGGGCAGAGACGCCGCCATCACACCCAGAAACCGGCGCCTGGAGCAGACAGTTTCAGACATGACATTGGTTCCAAATTATCTGATGAAATTGGTCGAGGTTTTGGCAACTGGTTCCGGCGGTGGAAATTCCTCTTTCGCGGATCTGATCACTTTCATGATCCATGCCATGTTTCTGCCTAAAACCTCCATGATCTGTTTGCCTTCGGCATCCTGTTCCATTTCTCCGGGAGCAAGGCCATGGGCCACGTTCCAATAGTTTGAAGAAGGCATGATCATTTCAGAGTAGTTGATATAATGATTCAGCGTCTCAACCGTGGAGATTCCTCCGGATCGCCTGACGGCAGCGACAGCGGCACCGACTTTATGCCTGAACAGGCCCCCGTTGACCGAAGATACGAAAAAGGTCCTGTCAAGAAAGGATTTCATTGTTCCGGCCACACCGGAAAAGTGAACCGGGGACCCGAGCAGAAGGCCGTCCCTCTTTGATTTTCTGAATCCATTCATTGACCGGATCATCTTCGATGGCACAGGCTTCATTTTGATTTTTCACACAGCCGTGACATGCGATGCATCCCTGGATCTTTTCTTTTCCGACCAGGATCATTTCAGTTTCAATACCAGCTTTTTCCAATTCCGTGAAAACCGTGTTCATGGAACAGGCGGTATTCCCTTTTTTTCTGGCACTGCCGTTAAATCCAATAACTTTCAAAAATCGGAAGGTATTATCTTCTGAAAAATACAAATTGTTGAGTATCTGTAAAATCTATGATAGTTGCAAAAAATCCACATCTGTTAGTCCAACCTAATAGTGAGCATTAGAAAACCAAATCATGGATCCAAAATTATATTTTTTTACCATCCAGTTTCATGTGTATAGTTTTTATACAAGTTTGGTTAGTATTTATCAAAAAAAATCAATATGCACAAATCATAACTTTATTGAACTGTGATGACCGTGGGTGCCGCGATATTTTTATCTTGACATCATCGACACACTTTATTAAAGGTTAATGAATCATATTCATATTAAAAATTAAATTCATTTTAATATTATTTTTTCACCACCAGCGCCCTTGAAATAGCTCCAGCTCTTTTTAACAATTTTTAAATGATATTTTGATGCATCGGCATTCTGTTTTCTCATCAGGTGAACACCGGCTTTTAACCGGCAACCCAAACAAGGTTTCTTTACAATGAAGGAGGGTTCCAATGAAAACAAAAGCATTATTCATATTTTTCCTGCTCACCCTGGCCGGTTTGGGGTTCACGGGCTGCGGCCCGGGACAGCCTGTTGATATTTCAGCCGTCACATCCCAGCCCAAAACCTTTGTGGGGTCAAACACCTGTAAAATGTGTCATCTGGAGCACTATGACTCATGGCAGATGACCATGCACAGCCGCATGCTGCAGGATGCGAAAAAAAATGAAGATGCGATCATTGCTCCCATTGAAGAAAAACGGATTCGCGCAGATTTGGCAAAATTGGGGGACAATTTGAAAGTACCGGCAGATGAGATCTATATCCCCCGGCAGGACGAGATCCTGTACACCATCGGCAGCCAGTGGAAACAGCGGTATCTTGTCGAAAAAGACGGGATTCTTTATATTTCTCCCATCCAGTATAATGCTGAGACAGACCGGTGGGTCAATTATCATGAAAATGACTGGGATCAGCGCCCCTGGCTGTTAAAATGCGGGGGGTGCCACGCAACCGGCGCGGACCTTGAAAAAAACACATTCTATGAAACCGGGGTCGGGTGTGAGGCCTGCCACGGCAAAGGGTCCTGGCATGCGGCACTGCCTAAAACCGAAGTATTTGAAAAGAGAAACACGATTGTTAATCCTGCCAAATTAACCATGGGGGTTGCCGTACAGATTTGCGGATCCTGCCATAACCGCGGCAGCTCGGTCATGAAAGAAGGCGGCGGCTGGCCTGTGGGATATGAGCCGGGTAAGTCGCTTGCCGCATACTACGAATCAACCTCCTTTGAAGGGGGAGATGTAAGACATGTCTATGCCAACGAGTTTTCAAAAGGACATCACCAACAGTACATCGACTGGCAGCAGTCCAAGCATAAAACAGAAGGGGTCACCTGCACATCATGCCATTACGTGCACCAGCTGGGGATACCTCCGACACGGTCACAGACGAATTTTGCAGGGTCGAAACAATGCCTGAGCTGCCATGAGGTGATCAACAACAATTTTGCCCATTCAATTCATTCCTTCGGTAATTGCGTGGGATGTCATATGCCCAGGATCGCAAAAAGTGCTGAATCCGGTGACATTCACAGCCACGTGTTCGTGACCCTGTTGCCCCGGGATACCCTCAACAATCCTGATTTACCCAACTCTTGCCAGACCTGCCACAAGCATAAAAACGAGGACCTGGAAGCACTCCAGGCGGACTGGGAAAAGCTTGCAGTGATGCCAAAGCCGGTCGGACCGACGATTACTCCGGTCAAGTATAAAAATGCTGATTAAGACTGCAGGAGATGATTATGCAAACTTATACATGCATCAGCAAGGCAATGGCCTGGGTATTTTTCATGACCCTGCCGGCTTCGGTTCTTTTCCCCGTCCTTTGTTTTGGCCGGGGAGAAGAAGTCACTTCTTTTATCAACCGCTATAAGCAGTATGAAGTCAGCACCGGTTATTATGAAACATATGAAATGCGGCCCCGGCATGAATCGCCTCTGGTCAGCAGATTCCGCGGCAGGGACCGGGATCCTTTTGGTTACACTTCCACGTCCGCATCTGTGCGGAATCGCCACCTGCTATCCGATTCGCACAGAGGGATCAAATTTTATGATAACAGCAGGTGCGAGATGTGTCATGCGAATGAAACCCGCGACATCCATACTGTCCGTGCCAATTTGACCTGCCGGCAGTGCCACGGTGCCGAGCCCATTGCAAGTATTGACCATTATTATTCTCCCCTGAACCCGATCAGGAGACATGCCTATGTCTGTTCAAAATGCCATGAAGGGGCTTCTGCATCCTTTGCAAGTTATGTGATCCATGAACCGGCCGCCGGATCAGCTGACTCAAAAACCCAATTTCCGGCATTGTTTTACGCGTACTGGTTCATGTTGATTCTTTTGGCAGGGACCTTGGCTTTTTTCATCCCGCATTCCATAATGATGGGCGTCAGGGAATTGTTCGGCAAAAGCAAGGACAGGTGACAAGGATGGAGACCATGCGCATTAAACGCTTCAGTGCTCTGGACAGGGTGTTCCATCTTTTTTTGATCCTCACCTTTCTGATTCAGACCGCAACCGGTTTCAGCCGCCTGTTTTTTCCAACCGAATGGGGCAAAACCCTGAATGCTGTTTTCGGCGGATATGAATCCTCCATCTTAATCCATAAATGGGTGGGAATACTCATGATCTGGGGATTCATATTCCACACCCTGTATCTTATCACAAGAATCGACTGGAAAAACCTGGGGAACAGTATTTTCGGTCCGGACTCTCTGGTGCCCAATATCCATGACGTAAAACATTTCCGGCAAAGACTTCGCTGGTTTTTCGGAATGGGGCCGCGCCCCAGGCTGGGACGGTGGGCATATTGGGAAAAATTTGATTACTGGGCAGTCTACTGGGGGTTGCCCCTTTTGGCGGTCACCGGGGTGATGATGATGTACCCGGTTTTTACAAGCCGGTATATACCAGGGTGGACCCTGAATGTCGCGGCATTGCTGCACCGGGCAGAAGCGATTCTGGCCGTGTCTTACATTTTTATTGTGCATTTTTACGTGGGCCATTTAAGACCTTCAAGCTTTCCCATGAATGAAGCCATGTTTGCAGGCAGTGTGTCAGTGGAGGAACTCGCAGAAGAAAAGCCTGCATGGCTGGAACAGCTTCAAAACGAGGGAAAAATTAAAACAGCCAAAGCCAAAACGCCGCCGCTTTTATACAGGGTCATCTATTTCATTTTCGGATATGCCGCTTTAGGACTGGGTGTGTATTTGTTGATAAACAGCATTGTATACAGCCGTTACATTACATTGCACTGAACCAGATAAGACATAATTTTCCGATAAATGCAAGCAAGCGCCAATCTGATTGATCGTGGGAACTTATGACAAAAACGGCAAACCCAATGCCATGACCGCGGTCTGGGGCGGGATCTGCTGTTCCAGCCCGCCGTGTGTGACCGTGTCTTTGAGAAAAGCGACCAGGTCAATGCGCCCTATGTCAAGGAATTTCCCCTGGTGCTGGAATGCAGATTGATACACACCCTGGAGATCGGGCTGCACACCCAGTTTGTCGGGGAAATTGTGGATATCAAAACGAATGAATCCGTTCTGGCGGATAACGGGATGCCGGACATTGAAAAAGTGAAGCCGATCCTTTATGCAACGGCGGAACAAGCCTATTTCAGTGTCGGAAAAAAAATCGGGGATGCGTTTTCCATCGACCAGCGGCTTAAATAAGCACGAAAGCCGTTTCGGTTCATTCGGCACAACCGGACGTGCACACAGATGACGGGCATTGTCTATAGTTTTTCCACATACTGTATCCCATCAGGCCGGCCAGCACGGCTGCGGCAGGGATTTGAATCCAGACCGGCACGATCTCCGCGGCCTGCCCCACCACGGCCTCAGCGCGGATGCCCATGAACGCATATACCGCATCCACACCGACCCCCATGGCCAGGGAAGTGACGGCGATCATGGACAGATAGATCACCAGGGTCCGGGTATTGAAAATGGTTCTCACCAGATTGATGGTGGCGGCATTGGTGGCCGGGCCGGCCAGCAGAAACACCAGGGCGGCCCCGGGATTGAGCCCTTTGAGAATCAGGGCCGCGGCAATGGGGGTGGAGGCCGTGGCGCAGACGTACATGGGGATGCCTGCGGCCAGCATGACCAGCATGGAGACAAACCGGTGATCATTGGCCCAGACCGTGAGATCTTCCGGAAAAAAAAAGGTGATGACCCCGGCGATGAGAATTCCCACGGCAAAGGGTTTTGCAATATCGCCCACCAGTTCGCCAAAAGCATATCTCATGCCTGTGACAAACCGGGAAAAAAAAGACGGCGTTTGTGTGGGGGCACCGGCACGGGTGCCATCGGCACACCCTCACCCGCCGGAGGGCTTGGGATCAATCTTTTCAGCGGCCGGGCGGTCGTTTCCAAAAAAATTCTGGGCAATCCCTGTGGAGATAGCCGTGATAAAAGCCGCTACCGGCCGGATCACCGTCATGATGGGATCCAGCATGGCCCAGGACACGGCAATGGAATCCACACCGGTTTCAGGGGTGGATATCATGAATGACAACGCGGCCCCGCTGTTGGCCCCCTGTTTTTTCAAGCCCGTAGCCACGGGCACCACGCCGCAGGAACACAACGGCAGAGGAATGCCGAAAAACGCCGCAAGCACCACCGGTTTGATCCTGCCTGTTCCCAGAAAGGTCTTTATTTTTTCCGCCTTGAAAAACACATGCAGAAGCCCTGCGATAAAAAACCCGAACAGCATGTACACGGCCACATCCAGATACAGATACCACGATTCTTTTAATATATCATACACCACGGTCATTTCGTCATTTCCTTATCAACAGTGTGCCACATGACCCAGATTCATCTGAATCAATGGCACCCTATGATCATCATTAATCTCATTACCCCTGCTGTCAACCCGGTCCCCGGAAAATAAAAACAGCCGGGTCGGTATCATCCACAGACCAGATCCGGATTGACAGAATGGGACGAAACCTGTATTTAAACGGTTCAATCTTTAAACAAATCAGGAAATTGTCCTATGAAACAACGCGATGTCAATGCTCCCGGGCCATCGGATGTCCGGTTTGAACTGGCCAGATGGTCCATTTTCGCCATTCTCATCCTCACCTATATCCTGGTATATTTTCACCGCATGGCCCCGGGGGTGGTGTCGGAATTTCTCATGGCGGACTTCGGCATCAGCGGGGCCCGCCTGGGATCCCTGGCTGCGGTCTATTTCGCCGTGTATGCGGTCATGCAGATTCCGTCCGGCGTGATCGCCGATACCCTGGGCACCCGGACCTCCATCATCTTCGGAAACCTGGTGGCCGGCACCGGATCGATCCTGTTCGGCCTGGCGCCCGGCTTTGAAATCGCTTTGGCCGGACGCTTCCTGGTGGGACTCGGCGTATCTGTGGTCTTTATCGCCATCATGAAGAACAACGCGGTGTGGTTCCATGAAAAGGTGTTCGGCATCATGAGCGGCCTGACCCTGTTTTTCGGCAATCTTGGCGGCGTGCTGGCGGCCGGCCCCCTGGCACAGGTATTGACGGTGTTTCAGTGGCGGACCGTTTTCACAGGAATCGGTTCCCTTTCCCTGATACTGGCCCTGGCCGGATTTCTCCTGGTCCGGAACAAGCCCCAGGACATGGGATTTGATCCGCCCAACACCTATGGGGGCAAACTGGACATCCACACCCGCCACTGGGTGACCAACCTCAAGAGCGTGGCCATGACCCTTCAGGTCTGGCCCGGGTTCTGGGTCCAGCTGGGCATGATCGGCAGCAGCTATGCGTTCATGGGTCTGTGGGGCATCCGGTACCTGCAGGATGTCCATGCGCTGAGCCGGGGCGCTTCCGCCAACCTCATGACGGCCCAGCTGCTCAGTTTCGCTTTGGGCGCCCTGTTCTGGGGATGGATTTCCGACAGAATCGGCCGGAGAAAACCGTTTCTGATTGCAGCGGCCGCCGCGTTTCTGGTGTCCTGGCCCATGCTGATGTTTCTGCCGTGGACCACCGGGATCAGCGGGT
Source organism: uncultured Desulfotignum sp. (assembly GCA_937951975.1). Classification (GTDB taxonomy): domain Bacteria; phylum Desulfobacterota; class Desulfobacteria; order Desulfobacterales; family Desulfobacteraceae; genus Desulfotignum. The sequence goes on along the minus strand of CALGAJ010000345.1, from coordinate 7,646 downwards.
ATCTTCTGTTTGCATTCATGGGGTTTGCCGCATCCGGGTTTGTCATCACTTTTGCCGCGGCCAAGGAGATTGTCCACCCCAACCTGTCCGGCATGGGGGTCAGCGTGGTCAACACCGGGTGTTTCGTGGGCACGGCCCTGGCCCAGCCTCTGGTGGGTTATATTGCGGACCTGACCTGGGACGGCACCATGGCGGCCGGGGTCCGGGGTTACAGTGCCGCCGACTACCAGAACGGGTTCATCGCCATGGTCCTGCTGTGCGTCCTGGCCCTGATCGCCGCTTTCCGGGTCAGGGAAACCTATTGCCGGAACAGTTTCAAAGAGTGACACGGCCTGGGGTGAACTGGTCGAACACCTTCCTGCACCAGTGGATCTGTGATCAATGGCAGATGAACATTGCGGGTGTCCGGACCGATATTAAGATCCAGGGCAGCCCGGAGCGGGCTTTATCCCGGGTGGTGATAGAAGACACTCAGGGCCGGCGGTTCCTGATCGAGCAGTTTGATCCCGGAAAACAGGCCCTCCGGGACCGGGTGGCCCGGGCAGTGGATTTTTTGGCCACCCGCGGCCTGACCCGGGTGGTGCCCTACCGGAAAACGGTCCAGGGAGAATTTCTGCCGGTTTTTGAGGGGGCCTGTTTTCAAGTGTCGGAATTTCTTGACGGGACCCCTTTGAAACGGCCGGATTATCTGTCATCCGCAGCCATGGGAAAAAACACGGCCCGGTTTCTTGCGCAGATGGCCGAGGCCGCCACCGGCATGGAAAACCATGTTTCCTTTTCCCGGTTTTCCATCAAAAATTATATCCATGACCTGTTCAGAACCATGAAAATCCATGACCGGCCCGTGTATGACCGGTTTCTGCCGGTGCTGGATTTTCTGGAAACTGAATTCATGCCGGCCCATGATCACCTGCCCCTGTCTTTCTGCCACGGGGATCTGCACCCGCTCAACATCATCTGGAACAAGGATGAGATCCGGGCCGTGATCGACTGGGAGTTTGCCGGCATCAAACCCGATCTGTATGATGCCGCCAATTTTGTGGGATGTGCCGGCATCGAAAATCCCAACGGCCTTGGCATGGACATGGTCATGACCTTTTTGGCCAAACTGCACCGGACCGATGTGATCAGCGGGATGGGGTGGCGATTTTTCCCGGAATATGTCCTGGCCCTGCGGTTTGCATGGCTGTCAGAATGGCTCAGGAAAAAGGATTGCGAGATGATCGACCTGGAACATGCGTTCATGCGGATTCTTGTGGACCACATGCCGGACTTCAGACACGCGTTTGACCGCATGGCATAACCGGTCACACCGGCTTGACCGGCACGGGTTCATGCCTGGCCCCCAGGCTGTTCAGAACAATGGCCCCGGAAACAATGCAGCCGCCGATCACGGTCAGCAGGCTGGGCACCTCATGAATCCCGAAGATGGGCAGATACACCCAGACCACCCCGCCCACCACCTCGAACAGGGACAGCAGGTTCAGTTCTGCGGCGGGAAAATATCCGGCCCCCAGAGAAAACAGGATCAGCCCGACCCCCACCAGGGACCCGTGCACCATGCTCAGCAGAATGTTCCGCAAAGGCATTGTGATGGCGTCGTTTTGAATCAGCATGATCCCGGCGGTGATCACGGCGCACAGGATCCCGGCCAGGGCCACCGTGGCAAACTGGGGGGTTTCCTTTCGCATCCGCAGCGAAATGGAAAACGTGGCAAACCCGCAGGCCGAAGCAAATCCGGTGATGATTCCCAGCAGGCTGCCTGCTTCCAGCCCTTCCACCACCATCACGCCGATCCCCACAAACGCGATGCCCATGGACACCCAGGTGACGGGGCGCAGGGTTTCCTTGAGCAGGACAATCCCCATGAACGCTGCAATGAACGGGATGGTGGAGAACAGAAACAACGTGTTGGCCGCCGTGGTCAAGGTGATGGACCAGATGAAAAAGATAAACGCCCCCACCAGGCCGAACGCGCCGACAATCCCCGACGTCCCGATTTTCCGGAAATTTTCCACAAACCGGTGCCGGTCTCTGACCATCAGGTAGACACACAGGATGGCCGCCACGGTCAGGCCCCGGAAAAAAAGATACTGCCACCGGTAATCCTGGGGATCCACCATGTACCGGATGGTGAGGGCCCCGAAGGACCAAAGGACCCCGGCGGCCAGCACGACAAACAAGGCTTTTGAATGGGTCATGGCTACCCCTGTTTTTTCCGGACCGCTGCCGCAGCCTCCTGGATCGCTTCACTGAACGTGGGATGGCTGTGGACCATGCGGGCGATGTCGTCTGCCGTCATCCCGGCTTCCATGGCGGCCACGCCTTCCGCAATCATTTCCGATGCACTGGGACCGATGATATGCACGCCCAGGATGCGGCCGGATGTTTCATGGACAATGAGTTTGACAAATCCGTCCGTGTCCCCGAGACACCGGGCCCTGCCCGTGCCTGAAAACGGATAGGTCCCGGTGAGAAACGGGATATTTCTTTTTTTTGCATCCTCCTGGGTCATGCCGGCACCCGCGGCCTGGGGGGAAGTGTAAATCACGGAAGGGATCGTGTCGTAATTGACGTCTCCGGGCAGGCCGGCCATGCATTCGGCCGCAGCCGCACCTTCCGCCGACGCTTTGTGGGCCAGCATGGGACCGGCGATGATGTCCCCGATGGCATAAATGGACGGCACGCTGGTGCGGAAGGCCGCATCCACGATAATCCGGCCGGTGTCCGGGTCAGTTTCCACCCCGAGATCTTCGAGCCCCAGGCCGTCCAGGTTCGGGCGCCGGCCCACCGACACCAGCAGGCGGTCAAAAGAAAGGGTGTCTGACCCGTCTTTGGCTTTGACCGACACCTCCACCTGATCGTCTTTGACCACCGCCTTTGTGACGGTGGTCTTCAACCGGATATCCATGCCCTGGGCTTTGAGCAGCCGCATCAGGGTCCGTGCCACCTGGCCGTCGGCACTGCCGGCGGCCTGGGGCAGCATCTCGATCACCGTCACGTCAGACCCGAGCCGCTGCCACACCGATCCCAGCTCAAGGCCCACATACCCGGCCCCCACGATGCCCAGCCGCTCTGGCACGGCATCCAAAGCCAACGCTTGGGTTGAACTGATGATGTGTCTGCCGTCAAAATCAAGGTCCGGCAGGGGACTGGGCTCGCTGCCCGTGGCCAGCAGAATATACCGGGCCGGCAGGATCAGTTCTTTGTCCTTGTTCCCGTTTTCTTGATCCCGGGTGACATGGACCCGGTCCGGTGCTTCCACCCGGGCCGTGCCGTGGATGATCTCGATTTTACTTCCTTCCAGCAGCTGCCGGAGGTTATGGGTCAGTTCTTCCACCACCTTGTTTTTCCGTGACATCATGGCTTTCAGATCCAGCCCCACATCCTTGATCTCAATACCGTGTTCCGCCATTTTGTGACGGGCCTGGTGGTATCGTTCGCTTGAATCCAGCAGGGCCTTGCTCGGGATACATCCCACGTTCAGGCAGACCCCGCCCAGGGTTTTCTCTTTTTCAACCAGGGCCGTGTCAAATCCCAGTTCCGCAGCGCGCAGGGCCGCAGAATAACCGCCCGGTCCCGATCCGATGACCACCACATCATAGGTGTTTTTTTGACTCATTATCATACCTCCAAAAGCATGCGTTCCGGGTTTTCAACACAGGCTTTGATCCGTTTGAGACAGGTGACCGCCTCCCGGCCGTCCACGATGCGGTGGTCATAACTCAACGCCACATACATCATGGGCCGGATCACCACCTCGTCATCCACCACCACGGGCCGTTTTTCAATTTTATGCATGCCCAGGATCCCGCTCTGGGGCGAGTTGAGGATCGGTGTGCTTAAAAGAGACCCGTAAACCCCGCCGTTGCTCACGGTAAAGGTGCCCCCTTCCAGGTCTGAGAGTTCCAGCCGGTTGTTCTCGATTTTGTCCACAAACTTCACAATGGCCTTTTCAATGCCGGCGAAATCCAATTGATCTGCATGGCGGATCACCGGCACCACCAGGCCTTTGCCCGATCCGATGGCCACGCCCACATGATAGTAATGATGATACACAATATCCTTGCCGTCCACAAACGCATTGACCTGGGGGCATTCTTTCAATGCCTCGATGCAGGCCTTGATGAAAAAGGACATAAATCCCAGCGACACCTGGTGCTTTTCCTTGAACGGCTCCTTGTATGCCTGGCGCAGGGCCATGACCCGGCTCATGTCGATTTCATTGAACGTGGTCAGCATGGCCGTGTTCTGCCGGGCTTTGAGCAGGTGGTCCGCAATTTTGCGGCGGATGGGGGTCATGGGCTCCCGGGTTATGCGTTCCTCGGAGCCGACCTTGCCTGAATCCGCTTTAGCGGTTTCCCCTTTATCGGTTTTAGCTTTGTCAGGTTCTGCTTTATCCGATGCAGGCGTATCCGGTTCCGTCTTGTCGTCGGATTCAGCCTCGTCCGGTTCAGATGTATCCGGTCCGGATGTTTCAGGCTCATCTGCCTTGTCCCCGGAAGATTCCAGAAAGAGCAGCACGTCGCCTTTTGTGATTCTGCCGCCCGGACCGCTGGGCGTGACATCGGACAGGTCAACCTGTTTTTCCTCTGCCAGGTCCCGGGCCGCCGGGGAGATATTGCCGTCCGAAGGTGCGGCATCCGGCGATTTTTTCTCTGCTTTGGCCCCTTGTTCTTCCGGAGCTTTCTTTTTTTCAGGGCTGGATTTTTCTTCCCGGTCCGAGGTGTCTTCTTTTTCAGACGATTGAGAGTCCTTCGGAGTGTCTTCATCGGACTCCTGTTCCTGTGCCTTTCCGGACGTGTCTTTTCCGGCTTCAATCACCCCCACCACCGCGCCGATGGCCACGGTTTCCCCTTCTTTGACCTTGATCTTGAGGGTGCCGCCGGTGTCTGCCGTCACCTCCAGGGTGACCTTATCGGTTTCAATGACAAACAGGGGCTCATCGGTTTGAACGGTGTCCCCGTCATTTTTCAACCACTGGACCAGAAGGGCCTCAGTCACCGATTCACCCACACTTGGAACTTTTACGTCATGTGCCATGATCACTCCTTAAAAATGAAGTAAAAACGCGTCCGGGTAATACACAGGCCGGATCAAAGCGTTAATGCCTGTTTGATAATCGCTGCCTGTTCCTGTTTGTAAACCCCTGAAAACCCTGTGGCCGGCGACGCCTGGGCCGGCCGGGTCACACAGTGCACCGTATGGCCCACCATTTTTTCCAACCGGGGCCGGATAAACTCAGCCCCGCCCATGTTGGCGGGTTCTTCCTGGACCCAGTAACACTGCGGGGCATCCTTGTACCTGGAAATGACTTGTTCCAGCAGTTGCTCAGGAAACGGGTACAACTGTTCCACCCGGATGACGGCAACCTTGTCCCGGACGGATTCTGACCGGTTTTTCACCAGTTCATAAAAGATTTTTCCGCTGCACAACACTACGCGCTCGGGATTTTCGATCTTTTCAGGGTCATCCAGGATTTCGCTGAACCCGCCGGACGTGAGATCCTTTATTTCCGACACCGCCATGGGATGCCGCAGCAGGCTTTTGGGGGTCAGGACCACCAGGGGTTTTCTGAACGATCTCTTCATCTGGCGCCGGAGCAGATGAAAATACTGGGCCGGGGTGGTGGGATTGCACACCTGGAGGTTATCATTGGCGCACAACTGGAGAAAGCGTTCCGGCCGGGCGCTGGAATGCTCCGGCCCCAACCCCTCGTATCCATGGGGCAGCAGCAGGACCAGGCCGCACTGTCGCCGCCATTTGGCCTCTCCGGCGGCAATGTACAGATCGATCACGGCCTGGGCATTGTTGACAAAATCCCCGAACTGGGCCTCCCACAGGGTCAATCCTCCTGGATTTGCCACGGCATACCCGTATTCAAACCCCAGAACCCCGGCCTCAGACAGAAAACTGTCATAAACCCGGTATGCCGCCTGGTCTTTTGCAATATGGTTCAACGGCACCCACAGATCCCCGTTTTCTATGTCCCGGATCACGCTGTGGCGCTGGGAAAATGTGCCCCGGCCGCTGTCCTGGCCGCTCAACCGGACGGGAATGCCCTGGGCCAGAAGGGAGGCAAATGCCAGGGCTTCCCCTGTGCCCCAGTCAATATCCTTGCCCTTGGATACCGCATCCAGGCGTTTTTCCAGGACCCGTGCCAGCTTGTCATAGATGGCAAACCCTTCCGGCACTTCATACAGTTTCTGGGCATACGCGGTTAATTTTGATTTTTTTACTGCCGTATCGGTTTTTTCATGGGAATAGGTGGTGGAAATACCGTCCCATTCCGGATAAAACCGAGGTTCCGGAAACGTGCACGTGTCACCCCGGACATTGTCAAACGCGGTTTCCATGTCCTGTTTTGCCGCGGTTGCCAGCGCTTCGGGTTTGTCGGAAGAAATGATTTCTTCTTTGATCAACTGGTCGGCATAGGCCCGGTCCAGAGGGGCCCGGGACCGGATCCGCTCATACATCTGGGGCTGGGTAAAATAGGGTTCATCCCCTTCATTGTGGCCGAACCGGCGGTAACAGATCACATCGATCACCACGTCCTTGTGAAACCGCTTCCGGTAGGCTGCTGCCAGGTTCACCACATGAAGGGCCGCTTCCGGGTCTTCGCCGTGAACGTGAAAAATGGGAACCATGAGCATCTTGGCCACATCTGTGGAATACCGGCTGGAGCGGGCGTTTTCAGGGGTCGTGGTGTACCCGATCTGGTTGTTGATGATCATGTGAATGGTCCCGCCGGTGTGAAATCCTGACAGCTGAGACATGTTCAGGGTTTCCGCCACAATGCCCTGGCCGGCGAACGCCGCATCCCCGTGGAGCAGCAGGGGCAGGACCTGTTGGAGCCCGTCGGAACCGGCCTTTTCCTGCCTGGCCCGGGCAAACCCCTCGACCACCGGATCCACGGATTCCAGGTGGCTGGGATTGTCCAGAAGGCACACCCGCAGGTTTTTCCCGCCCACGGTCTCGATATCCGCCAGATACCCGTTGTGGTATTTCACATCCCCGGCGCCGATGAGGTCCGCGGGATCGTAACAGCTCTCAAACGCCTTGAAAATATCCTCATACGGCCGTTGAAGCACCTGGGTCTGAACGCTTAACCGGCCCCGGTGGGCCATGCCCATGATCACTTCGGTGCACCCATCTTCCGACACCCGGTTGAACAGCGCATGCAGCATGGGAACAATCACCTCGGCCCCCTCCACGGAAAACCGTGTCTGGCCCGGATATTTGCTGTTCAAAAACCGTTCGAACACCCCGGTGCGGGTCAGTTTTTCCAGCACCATGGTTTTTTCTTTGTCCGCAAGGTCAGGGCGGTTTCTGACCGGCTCCATCTGTTCCCGGAGCCACCGTTTTTCATCCGGGTCCTGCAGGTGCATATATTCCACGCCGATGGAACGGCAGTAGGTTTCCCTGAGCTGACTGATGATGTCTTTGAGTCTTGCCCGGCCTGAATCGGAAAACCGGCGGGTGAAAAAAAACGTATCCAGCTGATCCGGCGACAGGCCAAAGGCATCGAGGTTCAGCAGCGGATGGTCTGTGGGGCAGGCAGACAGCGGGTCCATGCACGCCATGAGATGGCCCAGGTCCCGGTACCGGTAGATCAGTGATTCCACCCGGGACTGGGCAAGGGCCGC